>NZ_JBHSFQ010000032.1:0-87407 GCF_042653925.1 Nocardiopsis mangrovi | reverse complement strand
CGGGAGGGAAACACCCGGTCTCATTCCGAACCCGGTCGTTAAGCCTCTTTGCGCCGATGGTACTGCCCTGTGGTGGGGTGGGAGAGTAGGTGGCCGCCGGACATTTTTTTGGTGGGGGTGGGAGCTTCGGTTCCTACCCCCACCTTTTTTGTTGCCGTGGATTGTGAACTTGTGAAGACCGCCGTCTCAGCCCCAGACCTCTTCAGCGGTCTCCACGATCAGCCTGAGCTTCGCCAGCTCCTCCTCGATGCTCAGGCTGTTGCCCTCCACGGTCGAGGAGAATCCGCACTGCGGCGACAGGCAGAGCTGCTCCAGCGGCACGTATGCTGCCGCTTCGTCGATGCGTCTCTTGAGCGTGTCCTTCGACTCCAACTCGCCCTTCTTGGTCGTGACGAGCCCGAGGACCACGTATTTCCCCTTGGGGACGAAGCGCAGCGGCGCGAACGTGCCCGAGCGCCAGTCGTCGAACTCCAGGAAGAACCCGTCCACGTCCAGCTCGTTGAACAGCTCCTCCGCCACGAAGTCGTAGCCGCCCGAGGCCACCCAGGACGACCGGAAGTTCCCGCGGCACATGTGGGTGGTCACCCGGACGCCCTCAGGACGGTCGCCGACGGCCGCGTTGAGCTGGCGGATGTACCGCTTGTGCAGGTGCTCCGCGTCTTCTCCCCGATCGGCGACGACCGCGCGCTCGCGCGGGTCGTTGAGGTAGGCGAGGCTGGTGTCGTCGAGTTGGATGTAGCGCGCGCCCAGCGCGGCGAGCCCCCTGATCTCCTCGGCGTAGGCCGACGACAGGTCCGACCAGAACTCCTCGATATCGGGGTAGACGGCGGTGTCGATGGACGCCTGACCGCCCCGGTAGTGCACCATGTTCGGCGATGGAATGGTGATCTTCGGAGCGGCGGTGGTGACGGTGTCCCGGAGGAACTCGAACGCGTCGGCGAAGATCGTGTCGCGTACCGATATCCGCCCGTCCACGCGCAGGGCGGCGGGGGTGAACTCGATGTCGCCCTCGTTGTTGTGGAAGGTGACCGTGAGGGTGTCCGCCGCCCGGGTGACGCCCTCCAACCGGTAGATGAAGTCCATGTGCCAGGAGGACCGGCGGAACTCCCCGTCGGTGGCGGACTGGAGTCCGGCCTCCTCCTGGAGGCGGACGACCTCGCGGATGGCGTCGTCCTCGGCCGCCCGGAGCCCGTCGGCGTCGATCGTGCCCGCCGCATGCGCCGCCCGGGCCTCCAGCAGCGGCTGTGGGCGCAGCAGGCTGCCGACGTGGTCGGCGCGGAAGGGCGGGAGTTCGAGTCGGCCGGCCGGGTGATCGGACATTCTGCTCCTCCTTCGACGGGCGCCCGCCGGGGCTCGGGCGGGAGCGTTCACCCTACGCCGGAGAACCCGCGGAAGCCATGGAACACGGAAGCCTTGGAACACGGATGGCATGGCGAGAACAGGAAAGGGACCCGGCCGCGCCGGGTCCCCCGTCGGTTCGTGGCCCCGATGACCGCCCGCCTGGGGGCCTGGGACACCGGGTCGGTGGTCACGCGCTCCTGTCGGCCGCCTCGACCTCTTCGCGGGAGACCCCGAGCAGGAAGACGATCGTGTCCAGGTAGGGGACGCTGACCGATGTGTCGGCCTGCTGGCGCACCACCGGCTTGGCGTTGAACGCCACGCCGAGGCCGGCGGTGCGCAGCATGTCCAGGTCGTTGGCGCCGTCGCCGATCGCGACGGTCTGGTTCAGCGGCACCCCGGCTTCGGCCGCGAACCGCTCCAGCGCCAGTGCCTTCCCCTTGCGGTCGACGACCGGCCCGACGAGGCCGCCGGTGAGCTTGCCGTCGACGACCTCCAGCGTGTTGGCCGCCGAGTAGTCGATGTCCAGCCGCTCCACCAGGGCGTCCGTGATCTGGGTGAACCCGCCGCTGACGATCGCGCACTCGTAGCCCAGCCGCTTGAGGGTGCGGATGAGGGTGCGCGCGCCGGGGGTGAGGACCAGCTGGTCGCGCACCGCGTCGATCGCGGAGGCGTCGAGGCCCTTCAGCAGGGCGACGCGGCGCCGCAGCGACTCCTCGAAGTCCAGGTCGCCGCGCATGGCCTCTTCGGTGACCCGCGCGACCTCCTCGGCGCACCCGGCGTGGGCCGCCAGCAGCTCGATGACCTCGCCCTGGATCAGGGTGGAGTCGACGTCCATCACGATCAGGTGCTTGGCGCGCCGGTGCAGGCCGCTCGGCTGTACCGCGACGTCGATCGACTGGGTGGCCGCCTCCATGGCGAGGTCGCCCCGCAGGCGTTCCTGGTCGGCGCCTGAGATGTCCAGCTCGATGGAGGTGACCGGATAGCTCGCCAGGCGCTCGATCCGGTCGATGTTGGCGCCGGCCCGCGCCACGCACGACGCGATCGCGCCGAGCGCTCCCGGCCGCAGGGGGTCGGCGAGGATGGTGACGTGCAGCTGCTCGGCGGAGGCCGCCCCGACGCGGTCGTTGCCGTAGGAGAACTCGACGTCCATGTCGAGGTCGATGGAGGTCTTCTCGATCGCGTTGCGCACCTCTTCGAAGACGCGCTCATGGCTCACGCCCGGCGCGACGCTCTCGTCGACGACGAGGAGCGCGGCCAGGACCAGTCGGCCGCCGATGACGACCTGTTCGAGATCGGCGAGGGTCACCGGGAAGACCGACAGGGTGCTGAGCAGCCGTGCGCTCACACCGGGCCGGTCGCGTCCGCTGACCGTAATCAGGAGGCTGGAGTGATCGTTCATCTCGTGAACCACGGTACTCGGCCTGTTCATGGCGGTGCCGGGCAGGGCTCTCAAGATCCGGCCCCTGTTCACCTGATGTCCATTCGGGTGATCATTCCGGTACTCAGTGTGTCCATTTCCGCTTCTTGTTCTTCTTTTTCTTGGGGCCCTTGGCCTTGACGTCGATCCCGCCGAACATGCAGGTTCCGGTCAGCCGGATCGTCGGGGCGTTGAGGTCCGTCACGCTGTCGGTGCCGTGCATGCTGGTCCCGCCCATGATGGCCGTTGTGTTGTTGACCACACGGACGCCGTAGGGCACCGTGATGTCGACGCCGCCGAAGATGACGGCGCACTGCACGGTCACCTCGCGCTGCGTGAGCACGGCCTCGCGGAAGTCGAGTGTGACGCCCCCGCAGAGAACGGACGCGTTGGTGCGCGGTTCGACCAGCCAGCGCCCGGTGCGCTCGGCGCTGCCGAAGACCGCCACGATGTTCTCGCGCCCCGAACTGCCGGCGGCGATGGTCCGCGCCTCCTCGGAGGAGATGGTGAGGCCGACCGGGTCGCCGGGGGCATCGGGATCGCCGCCGATGGGAAGGTCCTCGGTGAGGGCCGCGAGCTGGCCGAGGGTCTTGGCCCGGTAGAGCGAATCGAGGCGTTCCTCGTGCTCCTCCTGCGTCAGCCGCCCCTCAGCCAGCGCCTCGCGCAGCCGCCCGGCGACGCGGTCGCGGTCGGCGTCGGACGCGCGCATCTGCTCAGGTTCCATGTCCGCCTCCCGCGATCATCCGATTCTCCGTGCAGGTCGGCAGGGGTGCGCCGGCTACAGATCCGTCTACCGCACGATGGCCCGCCATCACGCTCCGCCGGTGGAAATGTCGGCGGTGCGCACGTCGATGGAGCCCAATATGGAGACGCCGCGGATGCTCACGGTCGGGGCGCCCGAGGCGTCCGCTCCGGTGCCGTCGACCTTGCTCAGGTCGGTGGCGGCCAGTATGGCCGATGAGCGGTCGACGACCCGCACGCCGGGCGGCACGACCACGCTGAGACTGCCCAGGATGACCGCGCACTGCAATACCACCTCGCGCTGCGAGAGCAGCGCCTTGCGCAGGTCCAGCTCGACGGAGCCGCACAGGATCGACGCGTTGGTCCGGGGTTCGACCAGCCAGCGGCCGGAGCGGCTGGCGGTCCCCAGCACGGCGACGATGTTCTCGTGGCCGGTACCGGTTGCGCGCAGTTCGTGGTCGCCGGGCAGGGACGCGGACGCGGCGCCCGCCGGGGTGCCCTGTTGCAGGTCGGCGGTCAGTTCCGCGAGTTCGGCCAGCGTCTTGGCGGCGTAGGCGGACTCCAGGCGCTCGGTGTGCTCGTCCTGGGTGAGGCGGCCGTCGGTGAGGGCGCCGGCGAGGAGTTCGGCCACGCGGTCGCGGTCGGCGTCGGAGGCGCGCAGCGCGGGGGCCGCGGTTCGGTCGGGCGGGGCCGTGTCGTTCATAGAACGAGTATCCGCCGACATCGGCCGGGGCGGATCGGGAACCGTCCCTGGCTTTCCCCTGATACCGGGGCCGCGGCACTCGGGGGTCAGGTGAGGGCGGCGGCCCCGTAGGCGGCGACGCGGGCCCGGCGCACCGCGCCGTCGAGGAGCCGGAGGGCCTCGTGCCGGGCGTCCATCTGCGTCGATGTCAGGCCGCGCCCGTCGTCGCCGCCGGCCAGCCGGACGACCACGGCGAGGCGGTCGGCCTGGGCCGCGAGCCGGTGGGCGCGCTGCGGGTGCCCGGGGGCCAGGCCCTCGGTGGGTGCGCGCCCGGAGTCGCGCAGGTCGGCCAGGGCGCGCGTGACCTCGGGGCCCCAGCTGCTGATGTCGTCGATCCGGCCGAAGAGGGCCGCGCATTCGCGGATGGCGAGGGTGAGCCGGTGCTCGGCCTCGGCGAGGGGGACGGGTTCGGGGGGCGCGTCGGCGGCGGGGTAGGGGGTCCAGGCGACGCCCACGTAGGAGGACCCCCGGCGGTCCTCCCCGGGGACGAGCCCGATCTGCCGGTCGGCCAGGCGGATGAGGACCGCCTCGCGCGCGTCGATCGCCGCCCGGTTGAGGTCGGCGTCTCCGACGAGGCCCAGGGGGTCGCCGGGGACGGGCAGGCACAGCCGGAACGAGGCGAGCCCGTGGGAGCGCAGCCGCGCCAGCGCCGAGCGCAGCGGGGCCCCGCTCTCGAAGGGCAGGTCGCCGGGCACGGTGCCGACGACGTGGGGGCCGGTGCGCCGCTCCACCGCGTCGACGGCGTCGTCGAGCCCGGCCTGGCCGGCGATCCAGGCGTTGCCCCAGGCGACCAGCTGGGCCGATGACAGTTCTCGCAGCATTGCCTCAGCGTAGATCGATGTTCGGACCAACAGGAGCGTCCGCTAGGTTCGCATCGGGAACAGCGGTGAGCATGTGTGGAGCACACGGGATGTGCCGCGGCGTGGATCGCGCGGACCGGCCCGGTGCGCCGCGCGGACGGCGACAGGGAGTGTGATGGACGGCCAGGTGCTGCGCATGAGCGGCGTGATGGTGCGCCGCGGCGATGCCGAGTTGCTGCGCGATGTGGAGTGGACGGTCGAGGAGGACGAGCGGTGGGTGGTGCTGGGCCCCAACGGCGCGGGCAAGACCACGCTCCTCAGCGTGGCGGCCACGCAGACGGCGGCCACCTCCGGTGAGGTCTCGGTGCTCGGGGAGCCGTTGGCGGCGGCCGACATCGGCGAGCTGCGGCCGCTGATCGGGTTCGCCGGGGCGGCCGTGGCCAACCGGGTCCCCGATTCCAGTGTCGTTCTGGATCTGGTGATCAGCGCCTCATACGGGTATCTGGGGCGGTTCGGTGAGGAGTACGGCACCCCCGATCTCAGCCGGGCACGGGCGCTGCTGACGGCGTGGGGCGTGGGTGCGCTGGCCGAGCGCCGGTTCGGGAGCCTCTCCGAGGGTGAGCGCAAGCGCGTGCTGATCGCGCGCTCGCTGATGGCCGACCCCGAGCTGCTGCTGCTCGACGAGCCGGCCGCGGGGCTCGATCTCGGCGGCCGGGAGGACCTGCTGCGGCGGCTGGCCAACCTGGCGGGCGACATCGACGCGCCCGCGCTGGTGGTGGTGTCGCACCACGTCGAGGAGATCCCGCCCGGGTTCACCCACGGGCTGCTGATCCGCGAGGGCGCGGTCGTGGCGGCCGGGCCGCTGGAGCAGGTGATGACCGGCGAGAATCTGGGCGAGACCTTCGGCCTGCCGGTGAAGGTGGAGCGCGCCGGCGAGCGGTGGAGCGCGCGTTCGGCCTGACCCCCGCGTGTTGGAGCGGACCGTAACCGCTACATCCGGAAATCCGGAAATCGATTCGCTGTCCGCATGTGGCCAATCGCGCTGCGTCCGGGGCGAGTTCCCCGCCCCACTGCGGGAACGCACGGGTCGGCGACCTCTATGATCGCCGCGTGGACGTCCGTTTCGCGGACGGGCCACCACGACTGCCTGTGCCACCCCCCGACAGGAGAGCCGGAGCCGCCTCGATGGGTACCGTTGTCATCATTCTGCTGATCTTCGTGGCGATCCTGGCGGTGATCGCCTGGCGCAGCGTCCGCATCGTCCCCCAGGCGATGGCGGACGTCGTCGAACGCTTCGGGGGCTACCACCGGACGCTCAACTCCGGGTTCAACATCGTCATCCCCTTCGTCGACCACGTGCGCGAGCGCATCGACATGCGCATCCAGGTGGTGAGCTTCCCGCCGCAGGCGGCCATCACCCAGGACAACCTGTCGGTGAACGTCGACACCGCGGTCTACGTGAAGGTCACCGACCCCTACAACGCCACCTACAAGGTCGCCAGCTTCATCACGGCGGTCGAGCAGCTGGCCTCGGCGACCCTGCGCAACGTCGTCGGCGGCATGGACCTGGAGCAGACCCTCACCTCGCGTGACCAGATCAACCGCGAACTGCGCGCCGTCCTCGACGAGGCCACGGCCGAATGGGGGATCGAGGTCAGCCGGGTCGAGCTGAAGGGCATCGAGCCTCCGGAGTCGGTCCAGGAGGCCATGGAGAAGCAGATGCGCGCCGACCGCGACAAGCGCGCCGAGATCCTCACCGCCGAGGGGCAGAAGCAGTCGGCGATCCTGCGGGCCGAGGGCGAGCAGTCGGCGGCCGTGCTCACCGCGCAGGGTGCGGCCGAGGCCGAGAAGGTGCGGTCGAAGGCCGAGGCGGAGGCCATGACCGTGCGGGCGCGCGGCGAGGCCGACGCCATCACCATGGTGTTCAAGGCGCTGCACTCGGGCGACGTCAGCCGGGAGCTCCTCGCCTACCAGTACTTGCAGAAGCTGCCCGAGATCGCCAAGGGCGACTCCAACAAGGTGTGGATCGTGCCCAGCGAGATGGGCGCCAACGCCCCGTGGCACCTGTTCGGGCAGCAGGAGTCCCTGGGCGATATCGCCGACGCCGTGCGCGCGAACCCGGGCGGGCCGGGCTTCCCGGACTCCTCCACCGGGCGGCACACGGCCCGGGTGGGCGAGGAGCCCGCCGAGCGCCGCGAGGACTGAGCGCGCCCGCGGCCCCGGCCGCGCAGAGCCGCGCAACGGCCCCCGCCGCGGCGGGGGCCGTTTTCGCTGCCGGGCGGTCGCTGCGAGGGCTCAGGCGGCGAGAGGGCGGGGATCCCAGTCGTCACCGGGTTCGGGGCCGCCCACCGGCCCGCTGCGCTCGTAGCGTTCGCGTGCGGCGGTCAGCAGCTCCGACCAGGAGTCGACATCGGGACGCCGGCGCAGCAGGGCGCGGCGCTCCCGTTCGGTCATTCCCCCCCAGACACCGAACTCGATGCGTTCGTCGAGCGCTTCGGCCAGGCACTCGGTGCGCACCGGGCATCCCCGGCAGATCATCTTGGCCCGGTTCTGCGCGGCTCCCTGGACGAAAAGTGCGTCGGGGTCGACCCCTCGGCACAGCGCGTGCTCGGTCATCTCCGAAGTCCACATGTTGCCCCACTCCCCAAGATCAGCATGTGTGTCATGCGCCGGCGGGCGCGGTCGCCGGCGCGCAGTGGTGAGATGGCACGAGACATGACCCGCGCGGCCTTCGGGCCGGGGCCGGTTCGCTCAGGGATCGCCGGTTTCGGCGCGCTGTGTCGTTGCTCACCACTGGGGACGAAACTACGGATCGTTGCGGGCCTCCGACAGGCCCCAATAGGCCCATTTCTGAAATAGCCCGTGTGGGCCATAGCCAGTGCAACGTTTGGTGATCTAGTTGTCACCCTTTGTGGATCGCCGCAGGTTCCGGGGCGTGGGAAGGGTGGGTCCGCCAGGGGTGGGCCCTCCGGGTGGTACGTAGACTGTATGCAGGAAAATCGCCCAAACGGGGGCTTTTTCGGCATCCGATTCCGGGCGCGACCGCCCGTTCCATCTGAGTGCGAGGCTCATCAATGAATGTCTGGGAGGCGCTCGCCGTCCTGGCGGCGGGCATCGGCGCCGGCGGGATCAACGCCGTCGTCGGCTCCGGCACCCTCTTCACCTTCCCCGTGCTGCTCGCGCTCGGGTTTCCGCCGATCACCGCGACGATCTCCAACAGCATCGGCCTGGCCCCGGGGTCGTTCACCGGAGCCGTGGGCTACCGCGAGGAGCTGCGCGGACAGGGCAAGCGGCTGCTCCGCTTCGGCGCCATGTCCTGCGTGGGCGCGATCACCGGGGGGACGCTGCTCCTCACCCTGCCGCCCGGCGTCTTCGAGCTCGTGGTGCCGGTGCTCATCGGCCTCGCCTGCGTGCTGATCCTCATCCAGCCCCGCCTGGCCCTGTGGCTGCGCCGACGCCGCCCCGCACGCCCCGACGGCGGCCCGCTGCTGCCCTTCGGCGTCTACGGTGCGGGCGTCTACGGCGGCTACTTCGCCGCTGCCCAGGGGATCGTGCTGATGAGCATGCTCGGCACCGCCCTGGACGAGGACATGCAGCGCCTCAACGCCCTGAAGAACGCGCTGACCTCCATCGTCAACGCCACCGCCGCGGTGTTCTACATCGTCTTCGCCGAGCCGTCCTGGCCGGTGGTCGGCCTGATCGCGGTGGGTTCGGTCATCGGCGGCTACACCGGGGCCCGGCTGGGCCGCAAGCTCAAGCCGTTCGCCCTGCGCGGCCTGATCGTCGCGGTGGGCCTCACCGCGGCGGTGCAGCTCGTGATGGAGCGCTTCTGAGCCTCCGGCCCGCTCGGGGTCTCCCGCTCAGCCTCCGGGGGCGCTCGAAGACACCTCCCCGGCACGCCCGTCCGGGTGTCCGGGGACCCGCGGGGCGCCTCGGCGGCGCCCCGCGGGCATGCCCGGTGTCGCGCATCCGCCCGGCGGGAGGGGGTGTCAGCGGCGGGGGAAGTAGCCGCGGCGGTCGGCGTCCTCGATCAGGGCGACGGCGTAGGAGCCCAGTGCCTCCGACCCCTCGGCGATGATCTTGACCTTCTCCAGTACCTGCTCGCGGGAGACGCCGAAGCGCACCCACGTCCCGCCCTCGGTGTGCCAGTTGGCGAGCATGGGCGCGAGCCTGTCGATCGCCTTGGCGAAGCGCGCCTCGGGGGTTTCGCGGGCCTCGAACTCCTCCCAGAGCGCGCGCGTGTGGACGGCCTGGTCCTCGGGCAGCAGGGCATAGATGCGGTCGGCGGCGGCGCGTTCGCGCTCGATCTGGGAGACGGACTCCTGGACGTCGTAGACGAACGTGTCGCCGGCGTCGATCTCGACGATGTCGTGCAGAACGAGCATCTCCACGACGCGGTCGATATCGGTCCCTTCAGGCGCGTACTCGGCGAAGATCCGGGCGGACAGGGCCAGATGCCACGAGTGCTCGGCGTCGTTCTCCCTGCGGGAACCGTCGACCAGCTCGTTGCGCCGCAGGATGCGCTTGAGCTTGTCGGTCTCCAAGATGAACCGGAGCTGGGCCGTGAGCCGTTCGTGGTCGACCCCGCTGGCAAACACCGGTGCCGGTTCCGTCACGTAAGTCGCCCTCCTAGCACAATGGATGATCACGTAGAAACCAGGGGGAAGCCCGGCCGTCACAGGGATGATCCCATGGAACGGCGGCCGGCTGACGCAGGAGCATCCGGTAGGGGAGGCGGCATGGAGCGAGCGGTGAACGCGCGGCCACGACTGGTCGTCGTCGGCGGCGACGCGGCCGGGATGAGCGCCGCGTCGCAGGCGCGCCGGTGGCGCGGACCGGGGGATCTGGAGATCCTGGCCCTGGAGCGTGGCCGCCACACCTCGTACTCGGCGTGCGGGATTCCTTACCTGGTAGGGAAAACCGTATCCACAGCGGAGGAGCTCGTGGCCCGCGACCCCGCGACTTTCGCCGAGAAATATGCCATTTCCGTGCGCACGGAGACGGAGGTGACCGCGATCGACGTCGAACGCCGCGTCGTCACGGCGCGCGCCGCCGACGGATCGGTCGCCGAGGAGCCGTTCGACGAACTGATGATCGCCACCGGGGCCGTGCCCGTCCGCCCCGATCTGCCCGGCGCCGACGCCGAGGGCGTCTTCGGCGTGCAGACCCTCGCCGACGGCATAGCGGTGCGGAGGTTCGTCGACGAGGAGCGGCCCGAGACCGCCGCGATCGTGGGGGGCGGCTACATCGGCCTGGAGATGGCCGAGGCGTTCGTGCAGCGGGGCCTGCGGGTCGTGCTGGCCGACGCCGGGCAGGAGCCCATGGGCACGCTCGACACCGATATGGGCGTCCAGGTGCGCGAGGCGCTGATCGGGATGGGCGTCGACGTGCGCCGGTGCGAGCGGGTGACCGAACTGCGCTCCGAGGGCGGGCGGGTGCGGGCCGTCCGCACCGCCGAGGGGGAGTACCCGGCCGACATCGTCGTCTTGGGCATGGGGGTGCGCCCCGGGAGCGACCTCGCCCGGGCCGCGGGGCTGCGGATCGGGCCCACCGGCGGGATCGTCGTCGACGCGCGCATGCGGACCTCGGCGGAGGGCGTCTGGGCGGCGGGCGACTGCGTCGAGACCTTCCACCGGGTCTCCCGCGCACCGGTCGCCATCGCCCTGGGCACCCACGCCAACAAGCAGGGCCGGGTCGCCGGGACCAACATCGGGGGCGGTTACGCGCGATTCGACGGCGTCCTGGGCACGGCGATCACCAAGGTGTGCGGCCTGGAGGTGGCCCGCACCGGGCTCAACGAGAGCGAGGCGTGCGCCGCGGGGTTCGAGTTCGAGACCGCCGGCCTGCGCTCGACCACACGGGCCGACTACTACCCCGGTGCCACCTGGATGACCGTGAAGCTGCTGGCCGAGCAGCGCACCGGCCGGCTGCTGGGCGGCCAGATCGTCGGCTGGGAGAACGCCGCCAAGCGCATCGACGTCATCGCCACCGCGCTGTGGAACGGCATGACGGTGGAGGACATGGCGGGCATGGACCTCGGGTACGCACCGCCGTTCTCGCCGGTGTGGGACCCGGTGCTGATCGCCGCCCGCAAGCTCGCCGAGCGGGGCCGCCCGCCCGCCCGCGGCTGACCGGTGCGTGGACCCCCCGCTCAGCCTGCGGGGCGCTCAGAAGGAGCCGAGGCGCACGGTGGTCTCGTCGTCGGCGCGCATGTGCTGGTGGAACCACTCGGTCAGGGCGCGGTCGGCGAGGACGTTGCCGGGGGCGGGCGGGCCCGGTTCGAGGCCGGGCTCCGGGCCCATGGTGTGGGCGAGGTCGGGCACCAGGATGTGGCGGACCGCGTGCGGCGGATAGAGGGGCGCGAGGGCGTCGTAGAGCGCGCGGCCGTGCTCGGGGAGGATGACGTCGTCGTTGCCGCCGTTGACGATCAGCAGGGGCGCCTGCGGGCGGCGCGCGGCGAGGTCGGGGGCGCGGCCGGTGAAGTCCAGCCAGGCGGCGACGTCGCGGGCGGTGGCGCTCCATTCGTAGGGGACCCCGAGGCGGCGGGAGCGCGCGGCGATCACCGGGCCCGGCCCGACGATCGGGTTGACCACGCCCGCCGCGGCGATCGGCATCCGGCTCTCGGCGAGGGCCAGGAGCACGGCCGCGCCTCCGGCGCCGACGCCCATCAGGCCGGGCGGGTCGTCCAGCACGGGGAAGCGGGAGCGCAGTTCGGCGATGGCGCGCGGGATCTCGGCGGCGGCCTGCTCGACCACGGGCCCGTAGAGCTGGATGAGGTAGTCGTCCTGGCCGCGCCGGTTGACCTCGGCGATCCCGCCTTCGGGGAGCCGGGAGCCGAACAGCGGCAGGCCGAGGTAGAACCGCCAGGCCGGCAGCGACGCCAGGGGCAGGGTGCCCGCGAGGGCGAGTTCGCTGCGCGGGGGTTCGAAGGCGTGCAGCCCGATGACCATGGGCGCGGGGTCGTTGGTGGTGGCGGGGGGTACGGCCACGAAGGGGATGCCGGCCGCGGTTCCGGTGACCGGCCGGGTGAGCGCGATGTCAGCTGCCACCGAGGTTTCCTCCCGTGTCGGAACGCCGTTGGTGCCGGCGTTCGGCGCTCTGCCGCGCGTCGTGGGTCCCGCACGCGCGTGGCGGCGGTGTCAGCCTATTTCAGGCTGGTTTCCGGTGAAGTGCTGCCCCAGGTAGCCGCGCAGGAGCAGCTTGGTCTCGCCGATGAGGCGGGGGTCGCCGTCGGGGTCGCGGCGGAAGGCGAGCTTGAGGACGGCGTCGGCGGACTCCACGGCCACCGTGATGGCGGTGTCGAGGGTGTCGCTCTCGTCGACGCCGGCGATGGAGGTCAGCAGTTCCCGCAGCCGGTCGGCGATCACCCTGTTGTTGTCGAAGACGGAGTCGAGCAGGCGGACGTCGACGGTGTCGCCGAAGTGCAGGCTGCGGAATCCGGGGACGTTGCGGTGCATGTCGAGGTACTCGTCGATGACGACGTCGACGGCCTCGGTCCAGTGCCCGAACGCGCCCTCGGACAGGCGCTCGGTGACCCGGAGGCTGAACATGTCGAGATAGCGCAGGCCCAGCGCCTGGGTGATGGCCCTCTTGTCCGGGAAGAACTGGTAGACCGAGCCGATGGCCACATCGGCGCGCTCGGCGATGCGGGTGGTCGACAGCTCGCTGTACCCGCTCTCGTCGAGCAGTTCGGCGCAGGCGTCGAGCATCCGCTGGACGCGGGCCATGCTTCGCTGCTGGGCCGGGAGCCTGCGCAGCGGCGCGTGGGCCAGGGACGCTTCGGCGGCGTGGACGGGGACCTTCGGGTCGTTCTCCAGCCGCGCACCGGACGCGTCGACCGCATCGGCCGGCTGCCGCTGTCGCGGGGTGGCGGAGGTGGAGCTGCGGGAGGTTGTCATCACGCTCCTATGATGCCTTTCCGGATTCAAACGGTTCCCGTAATAATTCGGTTTCGAGATCTTGATCTGCTGCGGGGCGCCGCGGAGCCCATTGTGGCCACGTTCGGCCGTCCGGTGCGGAATATCGTGCGCGGCGCCCGGCCGCGCGGCGATCTGCGGCCGGGCCGCCCTTTCCCACGGCGGATCCGCAAGGGTAGCCGGGGCCGACGACAGGTACCGGAAGGCGGGGCCCGGCCGGGCGGGGCCCGCGGCCGGCACCCGCCGCGGCGTGCGGACCGGCGGCCCTCCGCGGTGGGGGAACGCCCGCGGGGGCGGGAACCGGCGGGTCGGTACGCTGGTCCCTGCCTCGCGGGCCGCCGCTCGCGGGGCCGCGGGTACCGCCCCTCGCGCCACGGCGGCGCGGAGCCCCGGGGCCCGGCCGAACAGCGGCCGGTCCGCCGGCCGCAAGGCCCCTCCGCGGCCCGGCCGGTGCGGTAGCGGGTTGCGGGGAGCCGCGTCGGACGAACCGTTCTGGAGGGTTCTGAGAATGACCGAGACCGCCGCCCCGCCCGCCGACACCACCGAGTCCGGGCTCGACGACGTGATGGCCGCCGCCGCTGCCGCCGCCCCCGCTTTCGGGGCCCTGCGCCCCGCCGCGCGCGCGGCCCAATTGCGCGCGGTCGCCGACGCGCTCGGCTCCGCGGCCGACGACCTCGTGCCGATCGCCCAAGAGGAGAGCCGCCTGCCGGAGGCGCGCTGCCGCGCGGAGCTGGGCCGGACCACCTTCCAGCTCCGGTTCTTCGCCGACCACATCGAGGAGGGCTCCTACCTGGAGGCCGCCATCGACCGCGCGGACCCCGACTGGGGAATGGGGCCGCGCCCCGATGTACGGCGGATGCTCCAGCCGCTGGGCCCGGTCCTCGTCTTCGGCGCCGGCAACTTCCCCTTCGCCTTCAGCACGGCGGGCGGCGACACCGCGTCGGCGCTGGCCGCCGGCAGCCCCGTCGTCGTCAAGGCGCACCCCGGCCACCCCCGTCTCGCGGAGCGCACCGGCGCCGTCGTGTCCCGGGCGCTGGCCGGCGCGGGGGCGCCCGACGGCGTCTTCGCCGTGGTCTACGGCGAGGAGACCGGGCGGCGCGCGGTGCGCCACCCCGCGGTCCGCGCCGTCGGGTTCACCGGATCCATCCCCGGCGGCCGGGCGCTGCACGACCTCGCGGCCGCGCGCCCCGACCCCATCCCGTTCTACGGCGAGCTCGGCAGCGTCAACCCGGTGTTCGTCACCCGCGCGGCCATCGCGGCGCGCGGCGACTCCGTGCTCGCCGGCTACGCCGACTCCTTCACGCTGGGGGCGGGCCAGTTCTGCACCAAGCCGGGGGTGCTGCTGGTCCCGCGGGAGGCCCGGCTCGACCCGCTGGTATCGGACCTGCGCGCCCGGGCGGGGGCACCGCTGCTCAACGACCGCGTCGCCGGCGGCTTCGCGGACCGGCTCGGCGCGCTCGCCGCCCACCCGGGGACCGAGGTGCTGGTCGAGGGGGCCGGCGGAGAGGCGGGCTGGACCCCGTCCCTGCTGCGCACCGATGTCGGCACGCTGCTCGCCGACCCCGGCGCCCTGCTGGAGGAGTGCTTCGGCCCGGCGTCGCTGGTCGTCGGCTACGACGACGAGGAGTCGCTCATCGCGGTCGCCGCGGCCCTGGAGGGGCAGCTCACCGCGACCGTGCAGGCCGAGGAGGCCGACCCGGTCGCGCCGCGCCTGCTCGCCGAGCTGGCCGCGCGCGCCGGCCGGGTGCTGTGGAACGGCTGGCCCACCGGGGTCGCGGTCACCCACGCTATGAACCACGGCGGGCCCTACCCGGCCTCCACGTCGGTGCTGCACACCTCGGTGGGGTCCACCGCCATCCGCCGGTTCCTGCGCCCGGTGGCCTACCAGTCGGTGCCCGACGCGCTGCTCCCCGAGGCGCTGCGCGACGGCAACCCGCTCGGGCTGCCGCGCCGGGTCGACGGCCGCCCCGAGGCCGCCTGATCCGCCGCTCGCGACCGATTCGGACGGATCCGCGTCAGAATCGGCCGCGAGCGGTTGGAGCGGGGGCGGCGGTTGCGTAGCGTCGCCGCATGGACCGACCCACACTCCTTACCGCACCCGCTATCGAGGCGTTCATCCGCGACCTGCCCAAGGTCGAGCTGCACGTCCACCTTGAGGGGTCGATGCAGCCCGCGACGCTGCTCGAACTCGCGCGCAAGCACCGTGTCGAACGCATCCCCACGACGATCGAGGGGATCCGCGACTGGTACGCCTTCAGCGACTTCCCGCACTTCATCGACGTGTACCTGACCTCGGTCGAGGCGCTGCGCGACGAGGAGGACTTCGCCCTGCTCGCCGCCGATGTCGCGGCCCGGCTCGCCGCGCAGAACGTCCGCTACGCCGAGGTGCACGTCAGCCTCTACGGGCACATGATGCGCGGGGTGCCCGCGGCGGTGGTGTTCGCGGGGATCGAGCACGCCCGCGTCGAAGCCGAGCGCACGCACGGGATCCGGCTGCGCTGGATCCCCGACTTCCCCGGCGACTACGGGGCCGGGGCCGGAGAGGAGACGCTGGACGCGGTGCTCGCGCACCGGCCGGACGGCGTCATCGGGTTCGGGGTGGGCGGGATCGAGGTGCCGCGCGCCCCCTTCGCCGACCTGTTCGCGCGGGCCCGCGCGGCGGGGCTGCGCAGCCTGCCGCACGCCGGCGAGAACGGAGGCCCCGAGCGCGTCCGCGAGGCGCTGGACCTGCTGCACGCCGAGCGCATCGGGCACGGGATCGACGCGATGCGCGATCCGGCGCTGGTGGACCGGCTGCGCGAGAGCGGCGTGCCGGTCGACGTCTCACCCACCTCCAACCTGCGCACCCGCGCCATCGAGGCGATCGAGGACCACCCGCTGCCGCGCATGCTGGAGGCCGGGCTGGTGGTCACGCTGAACACCGACGACCCGCCCATGTTCGGCACCGATCTGCTCAACGAGTACCGGACCGCCCACCGGCTGGGCCTGGGCGCCGGGGACCTGGCGCTGCTCGCGCGCAACGGCGTGGCGGCGTCCTTCCTCGAGGCGCCGGCCAAGGCCGCCCTCACGGCCGAGATCGACGCGCTCCTCGCGGAGCACGGGGGCTGAGCGGCCGGCCGCGGGCCGGGCCGCCTCCGGATACGGCCGCGGCCCGGCCCGCGGCCGTCGACGCCCATGGGTGACGCGGGTCGGTGCAGGTCAGAGTGATCGAATCCGGTCATACTGGATCAGATCGTTTTCTTGAAGGGATCCAATTTTTGTCCTAGGCTGTGGCCCATGGACGACGCCACGGATCTCCGTGCGGCCGGGCTGCGGGTCACCGCCGCCCGGCTCGCGATCCTGGACGCGGTCCGGTCCGGCGACCACCTCGACGCCGACCACATCGCGCGCGGCGTCCGGGACAAGGTCGGCCACGTGTCGACACAGGCGGTCTACGACTCCCTGCACGCGCTGACCGGGGCCGGGCTGCTGCGCCGCATCGAACCGGCGGGCCCGCCCGCGCGCTACGAGGCCCGGGTCGGGGACAACCACCACCACCTGGTCTGCCGCCGCTGCGGGGCGGTCACCGACGTCGACTGCGTCATCGGCGAGGCCCCGTGCCTCGAACCGTCGCGCACGCACGGCTACGCCGTCGACCGGGCCGAGGTGGTGTTCTGGGGCGTCTGCCCGGGATGCCGGGACCAGAACGCGGACCGGGGCGCGGGCGGCGCCCGCCCATGACATGACGTGACCAGCGGGCCGCGGCGGCCGCGCTCCGGAGGCCGGGCGGCGCCGCCCGGGCCGGTCTCCGCGGCGCCGCCGTTCCCGCCCGCTCACCCACTTCCCGAAAGGTGCGATCAGTGACGGTTCCCTACAGCACGGACGACGCCGGCCATCCGGCCCCGAGCGACGGCTTCTCGCAGTCGGTGGGCGCCAACGGCCCGCTGCTGCTCCAGGACCACTTCCTCATCCAGAAGATGGCCCACTTCAACCGGGAGCGGGTGCCCGAGCGCGTCGTGCACGCCAAGGGCGGCGGGGCGTTCGGCGAACTGGAGATCACCGAGGACGTCAGCCAGTTCACCAAGGCCGACCTCTTCCAGAAGGGCCGCAGGACCCCGCTGCTGCTGCGCTTCTCCACGGTCGCCGGCGAGCTGGGCAGCGCCGACAGCGCCCGCGACCCGCGCGGCTTCGCCCTGAAGTTCTACACCGAGCACGGCAACTACGACATCGTCGGCAACAACACGCCGATCTTCTTCGTCCGCGACCCCTCGAAGTTCTCGGACTTCATCCACTCGCAGAAGCGCCGCGCCGACAACCAGCTGCGCGACCACAACATGCAGTGGGACTTCTGGACGCTCAACCCGGAGTCGGCCCACCAGGTCTCCTTCCTGATGACCGACCGCGGCACCCCGAAGAGCTGGCGGCACGTCCACGGCTTCGGCAGCCACACCTTCCTCTGGTACAACGCCGGCGGCGAGAAGTTCTGGGTCAAGTACCACTTCCGGACCGACCAGGGCATCGAGAACCTCACCGCGGGCGAGGCCAAGGCGCTCGAGGCGACCGACCCCGACGCCCACCGCCGCGACCTGTGGGAGGCCGTCAAGCGCGGGGACTTCCCGTCCTGGACCGTCAACGTCCAGGTCATGCCGTTCGAGGACGCCGCCGACTACCGGTTCAACCCGTTCGACCTCACCAAGGTCTGGCCCCACGGCGACTACCCGGAGATCACCATCGGCCGGTTCACCCTGAACCGCAACCCGGAGAACTACTTCGCGCAGATCGAGCAGGCCGCGTTCGAGCCCTCGAACCTGGTGCCGGGGATCGGGGCGAGCCCCGACAAGATGCTCCAGGGGCGGCTGTTCTCCTACCCCGACACCCACCGCTACCGGATCGGCCCGAACTACCAGCAGTTGCCGGTCAACGCCCCGACGTCGCCGGTGCGCAGCTACAACTTCGACGGTCCGATGGCCTACGCCAACCAGGCCGACCCCGTCTACGCGCCCAACACCGCCGGCGGCGCCGCCGCGGACGGGGCGCCGTACAGCGGCGAGGAGTACCACGTGACGGGCGAGATCGTCCGGTCCGCCTACCGGCTCCACAAGGAGGACGATGACTTCGGCCAGGCGCGCACGCTCTGGGACGACGTCCTCTCCGCCGGCGACCGCGCCAACATGGTGGCCAACATCGTGGGCCACGCCTCGGCCCCCGAGGTCACCGCCGACATGAAGAAGCGCGTCGTGGAGTACTGGACCAACGTCCACCCCGACCTCGGCGCCGGTGTCGCCGCGGGCCTGGGCACCCCCGCCTAGCGGCACGGCCGGCCCGCCATCGGGCACCGCACGCCCCGGGCGCGGATCGACGATCCGCGCCCGGGGCGTCGTCGTGCCCGCGGGCGGGATTCCCCCAAACGCCCGGACAATGGGATATGGGCGGCAAAAAGAATGACGGGCGATACTTCGCGCAATCGGCATCAGGCGGAAATTATTCGGTCGATCGCGCTGTCCGATGCGGTGTGGGGAAATAAGGGGGATTCGCGGCGCGGATCGCCCGGAACCGGGGTGGGGTCGCGGGAGACGGGTGTTGCGTAAGCTGTGAGCTGCGCATCGATGCACCAGGTGAGGGGTTGATGTCCGATCTTTTCCGGGATTTCAAAATTACTCCGCTAATTGCATGACAGCAGACCCGGAGCTGCTAGCGTAACGAGGCGTCGGCGGATCGCGTCCGCCCATTCCCGTGGCCCGGGAATGGGGCGGTGCCGCCGGAACCGCCGTCATCACGGCGCGCAGCACAGTCCCCGGCATCCGCGTGTGTGCGGCGGTGTGCGCGGCAGGCGGCCCACCCGGCCCGGCCGCGGTCACGCACCGCCCCCGGATGCCCACCGACAGTTCCCCTCATCCGTGAAAGGTTCCGCTCGAACATGCGCATCAGGTTCTCCTCCACCGCCTCCGTCGCCCTTGTGGCGGCCGGACTGGTCGGCGGCGCGTCCGCCGTGGCGTCCGCCGACCCCGCGACCGACGGCTCGGGCGGGGTACTCAGCGGCAACCAGATCAGCGTTCCGGCCGACGTCGAGGCCGGGATCTGCGGCGACTCGCTGGCGGTCCTCGGCATCTCCCAGGCCCAGTGCACGGACGTCTCCCGCGTGCTCTACGCCGCGGGCCAGGAGCAGGACGGCGGACCGCGGACCGACGGGTCCGCCGGAATCGCAAGCGGCAACCAGATCGACATCCCGGTCGACGCGGCGGTCGACGTCTGCGGCAACTCCGCCGCGATCGGCGGCGTCTCCGAGGCGCGGTGCATCGAGATCGCCGAGAAGCTCGCCGAGGAGTCCGCGGAGCAGGCGGGCGGCGACGCGCCGCGGACCGACGGCTCGGGCGGGGTGCTCAGCGGCAACCAGATCAGCATCCCGGTGAACGTGGCGGTCAACGTGTGCGGAAACTCCATCTCCGTGCTCGGCGTCTCCGAGGCCGACTGCACCGCCGTGGTGGACGCCATCGAGGAGTCGCCCGACAACGGCGGCGGGCCGCGGACCGACGGCTCCGGCGGTGCGGCGAGCGGCAACCAGATCACCGTCCCGGTGGACGTGGCCGTCCCGATCTGCGGGAACGCCGTCTCCGTGGTCGGGATCTCCGAGGCCGGCTGCCTGGAGACGATCTCCGAGGAACCGCCCGGCGACGGTGGCGGCGACGGCGGGGACGGATCGGAGGGCGAGGACGACGACGGCGGCGACCGCGACCCGCAGGGCGGCTCGGGTGAGGACGGCGGCGACGGCGACGGCGAGCGTCCGCCGGGCGACTCCGGCACCGGTTCCGGGGCCGATGGGGGCGACGGCGACCCCGCCACCCCCACCGAGCCCGTGGCGGACACAGCGGGGCCCGGCGGGCTCCCGATGACCGGCGCGGCCCTGGGCGGCCTGGTCGCCGCGGGCCTGGCCGCACTCGGCGGCGGTGCCGGGGTGATGTACGCCGTCCGCAGGCGCCGCGCCGCGGCCGGTACCGCTGACGCCGACGGCGTACGGGGCCCGGCGGCGACGGCCGATGGGGCGCCGGAGTCCTGACCCTCCGACCTTGGCGGCCGGGCCCCGGGGGCGCACCGCCCCCGGTGCGCCCGGCGGCCGCGCGGGGCCCTGATCCCGGGGGCGATGCCGGCCGCCCCCGGGGATCTCATAGCCTCGATGGTGTGTTCCGGGTCCTGCTGTCCTCGCGCATGCTGGCGTTCCACGCGCTGGTGCTGCTGATCGTGCCGTCATTCACCTGGCTGGGGTTCTGGCAGCTCGGCCGGTGGGAGGACAAGTCGGCGGCGGCCGACCTGCAAACGGCCAACATCAACTCCGACCCGGTCCCCATCGGGGAGCTGAGCGCCGTCGGATCCGACGTCGAGCGCGCCGACCGCTGGCGGCCGGTCACCGTCACCGGACGCTACGACACCGAGCACGAGCTCCTGGTCCGCAACCGCGACGGCTCCCAGGGCGTGGGGCTGTACGTGCTCACGCCGCTGGTCGGCGCCGATGGCACTGCCGCGCTGGTCAACCGGGGCTGGGTGCCGCAGCCCGCAACGGCGACGTCGGCTCCCGAGGTCCCCGCCGCCCCCGACGGCGAGGTGACGGTCACCGGTCGCATCCAGTTCAGCGAGACCCCCGCGAACACGGGCATCCGCGAACGCGGCGGCCTGCCCGACGGCCAGATCATGATCATCGACGTCGCCGAGATCTCCGGAGGGCTGCCCTACCCGGTCTACGGCGGATTCGTCGAGCTGACCGACCAGGAGCCCGCCTCCGACCCCGCCCCCGAGGAAGTGGCGGCGCCCGAGACCAACTTGGGCATGAACCTGTCCTACGCGGTGCAGTGGTGGGTGTTCACGGTCATCGCCGTCTGCGGCTGGATCGTCCTGATGCGCCGCGAGGTCGCCGACGCCGCGGCCGCGGGCGGCGGCTCCGGCAACGGTGCCGCGCCACCCGGCGGCCCCGCGCAGGGCGGCCCGCCGGACAGCGGCGGAACCACCCCCGCGGGCAGCGGCCCGCGCCCCGAAGCCCGCGTCTGAGCGCGGAGCCGCCCGTCCGCCCCGCGGCGTCCAGGCGGGCCCCGGCGGCCCGCAGCACCGCGCACGCGCGGCGCGGCCGCCTTCGGCGCCTCGGGCCCGGTGGTGCGGCGCGGCCGGTCCGCGCCGGCCGGCCGGTGTCAGTCCGGCGCCTCCGCGACGGAGTAGCGCGGGATCGCGACCTCGGAGTTGGCGCAGACCGTGTCCTGGCCGCCCGTGGGTGCGACGGTGGCACCGTCCGCGAACCACACCTGGATCCCGCGGACATCGGTGGGCTCGCAGACCTCGGGATCGTAGTTCCCGGCATTGGGCTGGGCCAGGTTCAGCCGGGCCGTGCCCTCGACCGGGATGAGGAACGGGTCGCCCGGATCGCCCTCGAAGGTCGCTTCGGCCCCCACGGGCTCCTCATCGTCGTTCACCCACTGCACCTTGTGCTCGCGCTTGAGCAGGCACGGCTGGTGCGTCGGGTTGTCCGGGTCGTCGGGGCCGCCGGTGATCCGGATGAGCGCGAACTCGATGTGGGTGGTGCCGGCCGCGCCTTCGCGGCTGTTCTCGATGATCTTGAAGTCCCGCGCCAGGCAGGGGCGCGTCGCCGTCGGTGCACCGCCCTCCGGCACCGGTACCGCCTGAGCGGGTGCGGCGGCCGCGGCGACCGCGGCGGGCACGGCCAGCGCCAGCGCAAGCGCCCCGCGTCTCCAGGGCACGGCGTTGCGCCGACCGTTCGTATGGATCTGCATGTCATCCTCCCCGCACGTCCCGCATCCGAAGATGTCCGGACATCGATGCAGGCCGGGTACCCACAGGGGGAGCACCGGCACAAGGCGGGACGGTCAACTTCCGGCCCGTGTTCCCCCTGACTCCGGTCATCACCCCGGCGGCCGAGGGCGCGATCGGGGTCGGCCGAGGAGCGGGGGAACGGGGCGCGGACGCGGTGGGCGACGGGGGTCACGCCTCGTGCCCCAGGACGCGGGACAAGGCGAGCGGCGCCTTGAGGCCCGACCCGCTGAGGACGGCGACGACGGTGTCCGAGCCGGCGATCGCCCCGCTGTCCGCGAACCGCGGCAGGGCCGCCGCGACGAGGGCGCTCGTCGGTTCGGCGAAGAGGCCGCGGGCGGCGAGCCGCCGTACGGCGGGCGCGATCTCGTCCTCCGGGACGGCCGCGATGTCGCCCCCGCACGACCGCACGGCGTCGAGGACCTCGCGGTCGCGGACCGGCAGGGCGATCGAGGTGCCCTCGGCCGCCGTCGCGGCCCACTCCGCGGGCGACACGGTGGAGGCGCCCGCCGCGAAGGCGCGGGCGAGGGGGCCGCAGTTCTCGGGCTGGACGGCCAGCAGGCGCGGCGGGCGCTCGATGGCGCCCGAACGCACCAGCTCGGCGAACCCGATCGCGCAGCCGAGGACGAGGCTGCCCGCACCCAGCGGGAGCAGTACCGCATCGGGCGCCCGGAAGTCCAGGTCCTCCCAGATCTCGTAGGCGATCAGCTTGGTCCCCTGGAGGAAGAACGGGTGCCAGTTGTGGCTCGCGTAGAACACGCCGGCCGAGCGGCGGACGGCTTCGTCGGCCGTCGCCTGGCGGGTGCCGGGCACCCGCTCGACCTCGGCGCCGTGCACGCGGCTCTGCAGGGTCTTCGCCGGAGACGTCGACTCCGGAGCCAGGATCGTCGCGCGGATCCCGGCCGCGGCGGCGTAGGCGGCCACTGAGGCCCCGCCGTTGCCGCTGCTGTCCTCCAGGATCGCGCCGATGCCCTGGTGGGCGAGGACCGACACCATCACCGACGTGCCGCGGTCCTTGAAGCTGGCCGTCGGGTTGAACCACTCCGGTTTCACGGCGAGAGCGATGCCGGAGAGGCGTACGTCGAGGAGCGGGGTGCACCCTTCGCCGAGCGACACCGGGGCGGGGCGGAAGGGCAGCGCCGCGGCGTAGCGCCACTGCGAGCGCACCGATGTATCGACGTCCGCGCGCGTCAGCCCCTGCTGGGGCGTGACCATCAGCGGCGATCCGTCGTCCCCGCGCCAGCGCGGTTCGTCCAGGGGGTAGCGCCGCCCATCGCGGCCGATCAGCTCGCTCGCCGTCATGCGCGGCTCCCAATTCCAGCGCGAGGACCCCGCCGACGACCGGGATCGGGGAGAGGCCGCCGGCCCGGCCCCGGGTCGGGCCGTCACCGGGGAACACGGCCCCGATGACGGTCACCCTACCGATCCCGGGCGGCCGGGATTCCGCGGGAGGCGCCGGCCCCGTCCCCCGAGCCGCGCCGCGGCGCGCGGAGTCGCGGGTGGCGGGTGGGCGGGCCGCCGCGGGGTGTCAGGATGGCCCTATGCAGAGCGACGCCCCGGCCCCCTCCGGCATCGCGCGGGTCGAACGGCGGACCGCCGGGCCCGCCGAGAGCGCCCGCGCCAGTCGCGCCTGGTGGGAGCGCTCGGCCGACGACTACCAGGCCGAGCACGGGGGGTTCCTCCAGGACACCGGGTTCATGTGGGGCCCCGAAGGGCTCGTCGAGGCCGACGCCCGCCTGCTCGGGCCGCCGGAGCGGGTGCGCGGCGCCCGGGTCCTGGAGGTCGGGTGCGGCGCCGCCCAGTGCTCCCGCTGGCTGCGCACCCAGGGCGTGCGCGAAGTGGTCGGGTTCGACCTGTCCTACCGCCAGTTGCAGCACGCCCGCCGCATCGACGAGGAGACCGGGTGGCGCGTCCCCGCGGTCCAGGCCGACGCCCAGCGGCTGCCGTTCGCGGGAGAGGCGTTCGACATCGTCTGCTCGGCGTTCGGCGCGCTCCCGTTCGTGCCCGACGCCGCGGCCGTGCTCACGGAGTGCGCGCGGGTGCTGCGGCCCGGCGGGCGGCTGGTGTTCTCGGTCGTGCACCCCATCCGCTGGGGCTTCCCCGACGACCCGGAGAGCCTGACCGCCACCGGCTCCTACTTCGACCGCCGCGCCTATGTCGAGGAGGACGGCCAGGGCCGTGCGGTCTACGTCGAGCACCACCACACGATGGGCGACTGGGTCCGCGCGCTGGCATCGGCCGGGCTGCTGCTGCGCGACCTCGTGGAACCGGAGTGGGCCGAGGGCAATGATGAGGTGTGGGGAGGCTGGGGGCCGGTCCGCGGGCGCTACCTCCCCGGGACCGCGATCTTCGTCGCCGAGAAGGGATCCCCGTGAAGCTCAAGCTCGACCTGCACGACATCTACAACCGCGGCACCGACATCGACCGCGCCCTGCGCGACATCATCGACGAGGCCGTCCGCATCAAGGCCGCCACCGTCGAGATCATCCCCGGCAAGGGCTCCGGCCAACTCAAGAAACGCGTCCTCCGCTACCTCGACCGCAAGGACGTCAAGGCCCGCTACCACCGTGTCGAGAAGGACAGCAAGAACTTCGGCCGCCTCTTCGTCCACTTCAGACACTGATGAGGCGCGGTTCCGGGGTAGTCCGGCCCGGTTCGTCTTACCAGTTCAGACGGGGTGAATGAGAGTCGAACGGCTTGTCTCGGGCCACCTCTGATTCCCGGGTGATCGGGAGTGGCCCGACCCTGTTGGTGACGCGGTGATGACGTGGTGACGCGCGCCGGCCTCCTGATCGGCGCGGCCTCCGCGCGGTCATGGCGCGTAGGGGGCGGCGGGGCATCCCCGATGAGGCGTCGATGTCGCGCCTGTTCGGCCTGGGGACAGCAGGGACATGTACGCGGTCCACACCATGTTCTCGCCCCTGCGCCGGCCGTCGCCCGTGCCCTGCTGCGCGAACCCGGGGAAGCCACCTGATGACCATCACCGCGGTCCTGCGACTCGTGCTCCTACCGGCGACCGTGGTCGCCGGGGCCGGGCTCGTGCTCTCGAGCGTGGGTCTCATGCTCGACAGCCGCCGCCGACCGGCGGCACCGGGGGCGCCTGGTGGTCTCCAGCGCATCGGCTATCCGCACCCGCCTGGGGACACCCGCGCGCCGGTCCATGCCGAACACGCCGGGTACGCCTGCAATGACAGGCAATCCGTGTGCGAAAGCGCGAGGAACCCGCGGTGTGCCCGGGTTCCCGGCACGAGCCGGGAACCCGGGGGGTTGCTAGCGGAAGTCGTCCGCGTGGTCGGCCGCCCATCGGGTGAAGGGGCGGGGCGGGCGGCCGGTGATCTGTTCGTAGGTGGAGGTCGGGGTGAGGACGCTCGGGCCATCGGACGAGGCGGCGTGGAGTTCGAGGAGCCAGTCGAGCACGTCGTCGTCCATGCCGTTGTCGGGGTCGTACCACTCCGTGCGGGCCTGCTCCGGGGTGATCTCCTCGAAGGCGGCGGGGCGTCCGATGGCCGCGCCGATCGTTCGCACCTGTTCGGACTGGGTGACCTTCGCCGGTCCGGTGAGGGTGTAGGCCGCTCCGATGTGGGCGTCGGTGAGCAGGGCGGCGACCGCCACCTCGGCGACGTCGGCCTCGTGGACGAGCGGTTCGCCGGCGCCGCCGTAGGGCCCGCGCACCGGTTCGCCCGCCCGGATGGGGTCGGCCCAGTCCAGGGCGTTCGCCGCGAGCAGACCCATGCGCACGTGCGTCCACTCCGCCCCCGACTCCTCGGCCAGGCGCTCGATCGCGCGGTGGCCCACCCGCTCGTCCGCGAGGTGGCGCCGCAGCGCGCTGATCCCGGGGTCGCCGGGGTCGTCACCGTTCGGGAACGCCGCCGCCGCGGCCGAGTGCACCACGAACCGCCCGACGCCCGCCGCACGGGCGCGGTCCACGAACCCGGCCGTCGCGGCGGAGAACAGGTAGACCCGCTCGATCCCCTCCAGCACCGCGTCGAAGGTCTTGGGGTCGTCGAAGTCGCCGTACACCACCTCGGTACCGTGCGGCAGCCGCCCGGCCCCGGGCGTGCGGGTCATCGCGCGGACGCGCTGTCCCGCTCCCACCAGGCCGCTCACGACGTGCCGGCCGATGTTGCCGCTCGCTCCGGTCACCAGAATCGTCATGTCGGGCCTCCGCCTCTCCCTCTTCCTGCCATGCCGCTCCACCTTCTCGGGGGGTGTTCTCGTCATGCCCGCCCCTTTCCGCGCCCGCTGCCTGTGCCCTCCGGGCGCAGTGTCCGGGGGCCGCGCTCAGGTCAGGTCCGCCGCGTGGTCGGCGGCCCACTGGGCCAGCGTCCGCCCGGGCCTGCCGAGCACCTGCTCGGTCACCGGCGAGACCGCGGGCGGCTCCTCGGCGTATTCGGCCTGGTAGCCCAGCACGTATTCGGCGATCTCCGCCGGAGCCCCCGCGGTGATGAGGGCGGCGCGGGCCCGGCCGTAGGTCTGGGCCTCGAACCGCAGGGGGCGTCCGAGACCTTCGGCGACGGCGGCGGCCTGCTCCCGGTGGGTGAGGCGCTGCGGGCCGGTCAGCGTGTAGGCCCGCCCGGCGTGGCCGTCCTCCAGCAGCGCGGCGACCGCCACCTCGGCGATGTCGGCCTCATGGATCGGCACGCCGGTGCCCGCCGGGTAGGCGTTGCGGACCACCCCTTCGGTGCGGATCGACTCCCCCCAGACGTCCAGCTTGTTGACCATGAACTCCCCGGGGCGGACGTGGGTCCACTCCAGCCCCGACGCCTCGACCGCCTGCTCCAGTGCCAGGAGGAGTTCGTAGCTGCCCGGCCGCCTGATGGTGACCGAGCCGCCGCTCAGGACCGAGATGCGGCGCACGCCCGCCGCCGCGGCGAGGCCGAGGAACACCTCCGCGTGGGCGACCGCCTGTTCGACGTCGGCCATCGCGGGCAGGAAGTGGACCCCCTCGACCCCGTCGAGGGCCCCGGCGAGTCCGTTGGGCCGGGTGAGGTCTCCGGCGACGACGTCCACGGCGTCGGGGAGCCCCGCCGCGTCCGGGTCGCGGGTCAGCGCCCGCACGGGACGCCCCGCTGCGAGCAGGCGGTCGACGACGACGCGGCCGACGGTGCCGGTCGCTCCGGTCACCAGGAACATGTGTCCTCCCTTGTCGTTGGGGATTCCCGGGGCCGCGGCCGGCCCCTGGGCGAGCCGAAGTTAGCCCAGGTCCCCCGGGGTACGCACATGAGCCGATGTCTCGTTTGGCCCGGCCGCGGCGGGCTGGGATGATCGGCGGTCATGGACGGTCTCGCCCGCCGGTTGGTGCCCGATGAGCTGTGGGCCATCGCCGATCCGCTGCTGCCCGGACCGGCCCGCCGCCCGCAGGGCGGCGGGCGGTCGACGGCCGACCGCCGCGCCGTGCTGACCGCCGTCGTCTACGTGGTGACCAGCGGGTCGGCGTGGCAGCTGCTGCCGCCGTACTTCGGGGTGGCGGTGCCCACGGCGCACCGCTGGTTCCTGCGCTGGAGCCGGGCCGGGGTGTGGCGGAGCCTGCACGACGCGGTGCGGGCCGGCTCCGGCGACCCGGCGCTGGCGGAATGGACGCGCGCGATCCTCGACGGCGCGTCCGCGCGATCGGGCGAAACCGGCTGCACGCCCGGGTGAGGCCCCTCCGCCGGTGCGGGCGGGCGCCGCCGCCGGCCGTCCGCCGGATCCGGTCCGATCCGGCCGGACGGCCCACGCGGCGCGCCGGGCGGTGCCCGGGGCCGGCTCCCGGACCGGGCGCCCGAGCGCGGTCCGGGAACCGGCGGAAAATCGCCAAAGGAGACATGGAGGTCGCGAAGGAATCGGCCTCCGTATTCGCGTTCTCCGCGTCCCGGGTGTGCTCGCCATCGCGCACGCCGCCCCGTTTTCCGGCCTCAGGGCTCCAGCAGGCCGCGGGCCGTGCTGCGGAGGGCGTCGATGTCCACCCCGGCGTCGGCGACGATCCGGGCCGCCCCGGCTCCGGGGGTCGCCAGTATCCCCAGCAGGACATGGCCGCTGTGGATCGTCCGGTGGTCGGCGGCCAGTGCCGCGCGCAGGGACAGCCGCAGCGCCCTCTTCGCGGGTCCGCTGAACGGGACGTGCCCGCCCGTCCATACGCGCCTGCGGGCGGGGCCGGCGAGGGCGGCCGTGCGCCCCACCGCCTCCCGCAGCGCTGGCGCCGCCAGCCCGTGCTCGCGCAGGGACCGGGCGCCGGAGCCGTCCGGCCCGGTGAACAGGCCCAGCAGCAGGTGCTCGGTGCCGATGCCCCGGTGCCCCGCTTGCCGCGCCTCGGCCTGGGCGCTGACGACGACCCGGCGGGCGTCGTCGGTGAATCGCTCGAACATGGTGGTCCTCCAAGGGGACGGCGCGATCGCTCGCATCGACTCGTCAATTTTTGTTGACGACTTCTGTCGTCAATTTAGATTGACGATCGCATCGAGTCAACTTTTATTGACGCCCTTGTGGTCCCACACGGCGACGGCCCCGCTGCGCGTCAGGCGCGGCGGGGCCGTGGCGGCCGTTCGGCGGTCGTGGCCAGGGGCGGGGTCAGGAGTCCAGCGGCTTGCGCAGGTGGTGGATCCAGGCCGGCGGGAGGTTCGGCAGGATGCGCTCGGTGCCGATCCCGTAGCGGTTGACCCACTCCTCGACCACCCAGCTCGACTGCGCCTGGCGGAGGTAGTCCGCGCGCGGGGCGATGACGGCCTTCACCTGCTTGGTGTAGAGGTAGCCGAAGAAGGACAGGTGTCCGCCGGGGCGCAGCACGCTGAAGTAGTACTCCATGATCTCGCGCACCTCGCTCGCCGTGAAGTTCGCGAAGGGCAGCCCCGAGATGATGACGTCGTAGCGCTTGTCGGGGCCGAGGTCGTTGACCAGGCACTGGTGGACCCGTGCGCGGTCGCCCAGGGCCGACAGGTGGGGGTCGGTGACGAGCAGGCCGCGGAGGTAGTCGGCGAAATCCGGGTTGGACTCCACGAGGTCGACGGTGTCGCCGTCGCGCATGTGCTCGGCGATCGCGCGGGACACCGGGCCGGTGCCGGCGCCGGCCTCCATGATCGAGAGCGGGGCCTCGGGGTCCTCGCGCTCGTCGATGAACCTGGCCAGCGAGTGTGCCAGGGCGGGGCCGCTGGGGGCGACGGCCCCCGTGGCGCGGAACGTACGGAAGGCCTGGCGGACGAACAGCGCGACGTCGCGCATTCGCGTGTCCAGACCTGCGGGCTCGGAAGGGCTCTGTGTCGCTGCCATGCTAGGAAAGGTAGCCGTTTTCTGAGTAAGCCGTGGGTTAGCTGGGTCACTCGGACCCTACCGGCCGCCCCCGCCCGTCCGGACCCTGCGCGTGTCGCCCCCGCGGACCATGGGCCGGGAGCCGACCGGCCGGTAACATGCCACTCCATGAGCGGCTCGCGACACACACGAACGGCACTGGTGACCGGAGCGTCGAGCGGGATCGGCGCCGAATACGCCCGCAGGCTCGCCGAACTGGGCTTCGGCCTGGTGCTGGTCGCCCGCCGGTCCGACCTCCTCGAGGACCTCGGCGCGGAGCTGCGCCAGAACCACAGCGTCCCCGTGAGCGTGCTGCCGGCCGACCTCTCCGACCCCGCCGGCCTGGAACGCGTCGAGCAGCGCGTGCGCGCCGATGGCGACGGCGGGGACCGCCCTATCGACCTGCTCGTCAACAACGCCGGGCGCGGTGACGGCGGGCCGTTCACCGGACTGGACCCCGACGCCGTCGACGCGGTGCTCGACGTCAACGTGCGCGCCGTGGTGCGCCTGGCCCGCGCCGTGCTCCCGGTGCAGATCGCGCGGCGCGAGCGCGGTCTCAAGGGGCCGCTGGGGGTCATCAACGTGTCGTCCGTGGTCGGGCGCTTCACCGCCAACCCGGGCGGGTCGGTCTACGCCGCGAGCAAGGCGTTCCTCAACGTCTGGAGCGAGAGCGTGGCCATCGAGGCGGCTCCCCACGGGGTGCACGTGACCGTGGTGCTCCCGGGCTACGTGCGCACCGACATGTCCCGGGGCGCCCAGGAGGGCGGCGTGCCCGACTTCGCTTTCATCCCCAAGGACCTCGTGGTGCGCGAGTCGCTGCGGGCGTGGGCGGCGGGA
Source organism: Nocardiopsis mangrovi (assembly GCF_042653925.1). NCBI lineage: Bacteria > Bacillati > Actinomycetota > Actinomycetes > Streptosporangiales > Nocardiopsidaceae > Nocardiopsis > Nocardiopsis mangrovi. Next base: position 57,566 of record NZ_JBHSFQ010000032.1, on the reverse strand, counting down.
CGCACCGTCGTCGTGCCGAGCGCCCAGTACAAGGCCGCCGACGGACTGCTCCGGGCGGTGCCCCGGAGCCTCTTCCGAGCCGTCATACGCCGCATCTCCTGACATCCGGGCGGCGGGGCGGCGCGTGCGGGGGCCGGCGGGTGCGGTGCGCGTGCCCGGGGCCCGGCGCGGACGGCGGGCGGCGCCCCCCGCCGGTCTCCCCGAGTTCACCCGTCGGGTCCCGACCGGGGGCGATGTGCGCCTACCCTAGGAGGGCACGCCGCCTGAGGAAAGTGATCATGAAGACCTTCGAAGAGCTGTTCGCCGAGCTGTCCGAGAAGGCGCGCACCCGCCCCGAGGGCTCGGGGACGGTCGCGGCCCTCGACGCCGGCGTGCATTCCATCGGCAAGAAGGTCGTCGAAGAGGCCGCCGAGGTGTGGATGGCCGCGGAGTACGAGTCCGACGCCGCAGCGGCCGAGGAGATCTCCCAGCTCCTGTACCACCTCCAGGTCCTCATGCTGGCGCGCGGACTGCGCTTGGAGGACGTCTACAAGCATCTGTAGGTCGATCCGGGCCGCCCGACCCGCGATCGGCCGCGCCACCGACCGTACAGATCAGCATGTAGACCCACCAGGGGGATGCTTCCCATGCCCGACCAGCTCCGTATCGCCGTGCCCAACAAGGGGCAGCTCGCCGAACCCGCGAGCGCCATGCTGCGCGAGGCCGGCTACCGCCAGCGCAAGGACTCCCGCGACCTCGTCCTCGTCGACCCCGAGAACTCGACCGAGTTCTTCTTCCTGCGTCCCAAGGACATCGCCGTCTACGTCGGCGAAGGCATCCTGCACGCCGGCATCACCGGCCGCGACATGCTCCTCGACTCCGGCGCCCCGGTCGAGGAGGTGCTGCCCCTGGGCTTCGGCGGGTCCACCTTCCGGTTCGCGGCGCGCGGCGGCGCGGACATGAAGCTCGCCGACCTCCAGGGCAAGCGCATCGCGACCTCGTTCGAGGGGCTGCTGGAGGGCTACCTGGGTGAGCACGGGATCGACGCGCGCGTCATCCACCTCGACGGCGCCGTCGAGAGCTCCATCCAGCTCGGTGTGGCCGACGCCGTGGCCGACGTCGTCTCGACCGGCACCACCCTGCGCAACGCGGGGCTGGAGCTGTTCGGCGACCCGATCCTCACCTCCGAGGCCGTGGTCATCCGCCGCACGGGCTTCGAGGACGATCCGCAGGTGGAGCGGCTGCTGCGCCGTCTGCGGGGCGTGCTGGTCGCGCGCGACTACGTGATGATGGACTACGACGTCCACACCGACACGCTCGACACGGCGGTGGCGCTCACCCCCGGGATGGAGGGGCCCACCGTCTCCCCGCTGCGCCGCGAGGGCTGGGTGGCGGTGCGCGCGATGGTGCCGCGCGCGTCCGCGCAGCGGATCATGGACGACCTCTGGAACGTGGGGGCGCGGGCCATCCTGGTGACCGACATCTACGCCTGCCGCGTCTGAACCGGCCGCACCCCGGGCGCCGGTGGTCCGGCGCGTGCCCCGACCCCTCGGGAACGCGTGCCCCGTGAAGCGGCGGGGAGGCGGGCCGGGCGGCCCGCCTCCCCGCCGCGGAGGCGCCGGGTCCGGCCGCGGCGGGTGATGGCAGAGTGGTGGCCCCGCCCGCGGGCGCGGGCCGGTGCGCGTCGAAGGGAGCCGGTGGTGGGGCAGGAGGGCGCAGGGGAACCGCGGGTCATCGCGCGTGCCGTCGGCGAGACGGGGGGCGAGCTGGTGCTCCGCCGAGTGGGTTCCGCCCTTGAGATCATCGACAACGGGATCTTCCTGATGGATACCCGCGACGGCACGTCGGAGCGCGAGATGGTGCGCGCGTCGCTGGCCGCGCTGCCCGCGGAACGGACCGGGGTACGGGTGCTCATCGGCGGGCTGGGCGTGGGGTTCTCCGCGCGCAGCGCCCTGGACGACCCGCGCGTGGAGCAGGTGCGCGTCGTCGAACTGGAGCCGCTGGTCATCGAATGGCACCGCGGTCCCCTCGCGGAGGTCGCCGGCGACCTGACCGCCGACCCCCGTTGCGAGCTGACCTGTGCCGACCTCGCGGGCTGGCTGGAGCGTGCCGCCGCTCCCGGCGGCCCGCGGTTCGACGCGGTCTGCCTGGACACCGACAACGGCCCTGACTGGACCGTGGTCGAGGGCAACCGCCGGCTCTATGAGCCGGCGGCGCTGGACCTGCTGGACCGCGTGCTGCGGCCGGGCGGGGTGATCGCCTTCTGGAGCGCCATGCGCGCGCCCGCGTTCGCGGATCTGCTGGAGCGGCGTTTCGGCGCCGTCCGCACCGTGGAGGTCCCCGTGCGGCGGGGGGAGCCCGACGTCGTCTACCTGGTGCGCGGTACCGGGGGCGGGTGAGCCCCCGCCCGGGGGCGGAGCCGAGGGCCGCAATGGCGGCGCCACCCCCTGGTTTTGACCGAGCGCATGCTTGATAATGCGCACATGCACCCACGGATGTCGGTGTGACCCCCGGGAGCCGCGGATGGACGTGCCCGAGAACCCCGCCTCCGACGATCCGGGCGCCGGCGCCGGCGCCGGCGCCGGCAGCCCCGCCGGCCGCGCGCCCGTCTCGCCGGACGACGGCCCGCACCGCCCCCGGGAAGGGGCGGGAGTCCCGCTGCCCCCTCCCGGGCGCCGGTACGAGGGGCGCGTGGCCGTCCTCACCGGGGCGGCATCGGGGATCGGCCGCGCGACCGCGCTCCGCCTGTCGGCCGAAGGGGCCCGCCTGCTCCTGGTGGACCAGGCGGAGGACGGGCTCGCGGAGACCGCCGCCCTGCTCCGGGAGCGCAACGGCCCCGATGCGCCGGAGGCGCTGTCCGCCGTCGCCGATGTCAGCGACGAGGACGCCGTGCGATCGGCCGTCGCGGCGGCGGCGGCCGGGTTCGGCCGCATCGACCTGCTGGCGACGGTCGCCGGGTTCCACCGGGTCGTGCCGCTGGCCGACCTGACCGTCGACGCATGGCGGCGGCAACTGGACGTCAACGCGCTGGGCACGATGCTCTTCTGCCGCGAGGCCATGCCGCACCTGATCGCGAGCCGGGGCGCGGTGGTGGCGACCGCCTCGACGGCGGCGACCCACGCCCACCCCTGGATGACGGCCTACGCGGCCTCCAAGGGCGCGGTCCTCGCGTTCACGCTGAGCCTGGCCGCCGAGGTGGCGCGGGACGGGGTGCGGGTGGTCGCGGTCTCGCCCGGCGGGGTCGACACCCCGCTGGTGCGGTCCGTGCGCTTCCCCGAGGACGTCGACGCGTCCTTCTACGGCCGGATCATGCCGCTGGTGGGGTTCGGCCGCGCCGAGCAGATCGCCGCGACCATCGCGTTCGCGGGCTCGCCCGACGCCGGCTACCTCACCGGTGTCGAGGTTCGGGTGGACGGCGGCTCCCACAACTGATTCCCCGGCGGCGCGGGCCGTCCGGGGCCGCCCGCAGGGCCGTTACTCAAATTTGAGTAATGCCCCGTTCCGGCCTAGAGTCGAGCGATGAGCGAGACCGTGATTCCGATCCTGCCCTGCGCCTCCATCGCCGACGTCCTCGCGTTCTACCGCGCGATCGGCTTCGAGGTGACCCACGAGCAGACGCGCCCCAACCCCTTCGCGGTGGTCGAGCGCGGGGACATCCGGTTCCAGTTCTTCACGATCAGGGGGTACGACCCCGCCGCGTCCTACAGCACGTGCTACGTGCTCTCCGACGATGTGGACGCGCTCTACGAGGCGTTCCGGTCCGGGCTGAAGCGCGAACTGGGCCGCGTACCGACCCGGGGGCTGCCGCGGCTCGGCCCGGTGAAGGACATGCCCTACGGCGTCCGCCAGTTCCTGATGACCGATCCCGGCGGCAACACCATCCGCCTGGGCACTCCCAACGGCGGGCCGGCGGAGTATCCGCGGGCGCCCAAGGAGCCGATCGCGCGGGCCCTGCACATCGCCGGCCTCCTGGGCGACTCCAAGGGCGACGTCCCGGCGGCGGCAAGGGTGGTCGACCGCGCCCTCGACGGCGATGCCGTCCCGGCCCCCGACCAGCTGCTGCGGCTGCTCGTGCTGCGCGCCGATCTCGCGCTCCGGGAGGGACGGGCCGAGCTCGCCGCGGACCTGCTCGCGCGGGCCGGGCGGGTGCGGGGCGCCGGGGAGTCCGCGGAGGTCCGCGATGCCCGCCGGCGCGCCGGGGACCTGGCCGCCGAACTCGCCTGAGCCGCCCCCGGGGCGCGGCGGCGGCCCGCGGCGGGGCGGAACAGAAGTGGGGGCGCGCCCGCGGCGCGCCCCCACCGGGTCGTGCGGCCCGCGGTCACGCCTCGGCGGCGCCGGGCCCCTCGGCCTGCTGCTTCTCGATCTCCTTGCGGACCTCGTCCATGTCCAGCTCGCGCGCCTGGCGGATCAGGTCCTCCAGCCCCTCCTGGGGCAGGGCGCCGGGCTGGGAGTAGATGACGGTCTTGTCCCGCACGACCATGAGCGTGGGGATCGACCGGATCTCGAAGCCGGCGGCGAGTTCCTGCTGGTCCTCGGTGTCGACCTTGGCGAAGACGAGGTCTTCGTGCTGCTCCGACGCCGTCTCGAACACCGGGGCGAACTGCCGGCACGGGCCGCACCACGAAGCCCAGAAGTCGATCAGGACGAAGTCGTTCTCGGCCAGGGTTTCGTTGAAGTTGTCCTTGGTGAGCTCGATGGTGGCCACGGAGATCTCCTGGGTTGCGGGTCGATGTCGTGCTGATTGGTAGAGCGGTCGTACCCGCGGATTTGTTCCACACGCACCCGATCCGTCTACAGGTGGAGCCTTGTTCACCGTCCGATCCGCGCGTCCCCGGCCCCGGCCGCCGGGCGCGACGGTCGGGGCAGGGGCCCGTGCGGTGGTCCGGGCGCGGAACGCCGCCGGGCGGGGCGGGGGCCTGCGCGCCGAGGGGGATTCGCCGGCGCGGAGGCGGCGATGATTTCCGACAAAACACCCACTTCATATCGACTTGGGAGGAAAAGGCGATCGTGCTTAGTGTCGGTGGGGAGCGGCTACCTGCCGCCTGGTCGGGAGGGGGAGGACGATGGCTTCGGGGGACGGGCGGCCGCCCGATGGCGGGGACGGCGGCAGCGAGCCCGACTACCGCTTCACGCTGGCCAACGAGCGGACCTTCCTGGCCTGGATCCGCACCGCCCTCGCTCTGATCGCCGGCGCCGTCGCGGTGCTGCACCTGGTCCCGCTGGACTGGCGGCCGGGAGTGCGCATGGCGGTGGGGCTGGCGCTGACCGCGCTGGCCGCCGCCATCACCGTCTACGCCCCGCTGCGGTGGATGCGCGTGCAGCGCGCCATGCGCCACGGCCTGCCGCTGCCCGTGAGCGCGCTCCCCGTGGTCACCACCGTGGGCGTGGCCGTCGTGTGCGCGGCGATCCTGCTGGGGAACTACTGGCGATGACCGAGCACCCCAGCCCCGACCCCGGTCTGCAGCCCGAGCGCACCCTGCTCGCCTGGCAGCGCACGATCATCGGGGTCACGGCGGTCGGCCTGCTGTACCTGCGCGACCCCCTCGTCCCCTGGGCGGCGGCCGCACCCGGCCCGATGTACCGGATCGCGGCCGTCCTGGCCTTGGTGGCCGTCGCCTGTGTGGTGATGGCGCACCTGCGCCGGCGCTGGCGGGCCACCGGGCACGGCCGCCACGGCGACGACCGGGGGTACCCGGTCGCCCCGGTGGCCCGGCCGTGGGCCTTGGTCCTGCTCAGCCTGGGGACCGCCGGCCTCGCCGGGGCCGTGGCGGTGGGCGCCTTCCTGACGTGAGCGGTCCGGGGCGGCGGGGGACGGGCCGGGCGGGGCCGGACCGTCCCGGCGGGACTCAGGCCAGCGCCACGCGCGGGCCGGCCGACGCCGCCCGCTGGTGCTCGACGACGGTGGAGATGATGTCGTCGAGCCGGTGCCGGGGCTCGTAGCCGATCAGCTCGCGGGCACGCGTGGTGTCGGGCATCCGGCGCTGCATGTCCTCGTACCCCTCGCCGTAGGCGTCGGCGTAGGAGACGTAGTGGATCGGGCTGGGGGAGCCGGTCAGGGCGATCACGCGGTCGGCCAGTCCCTTGATCGAGACCTCTTCCAGCCCGCCGAGGTTGACGGCGGTGTGGTGGGCGGCCGGGGTGTCCAGCAGCCGGACCATGGCCGGGACGACGTCGGCGACCGAGCCGAAGCAGCGCCTCTGCGTCCCCTCCCCGTGGACCGTGATGGGGTCGCCGGCCAGGGCCTGCGACACGAAGCGCGGCACCACCATGCCGTAGCGGCCGGTCTGGCGCGGGCCGACGATGTTGAAGAACCGGGTGATCACGCACGGCAGCCCGGTCTGTCTTCCGTGCACATAGGCCACGAGTTCGTCCAGCCCCTTGGCGGCGGCGTAGGACCAGCGGCTCTTCAGGGGCGAGCCGAGGACGCGGTCGGCGTCCTCGGTCAGGCCGGGGGAGTCGTTCTTGCCGTAGACCTCGCTGGTGGAGGCGACGAGGAACCGGGCCCCGCGGGCGACGGCCGCCTCGACCACGATCTCGGTGCCGTGGAGGTTGGTGCGCAGCGATTGCAGCGGCTTGTCCACAATGGTGTGGACGCCCACCGCCGCCGCGAGGTGGAACACGGTGTCGCACTCGGCGATCACATCGGCCACCAGGGGTGCGTCCAGGACCGACCCTGTGACCAGCTCGAAAGCGCTGTCGCCGGAGAGCTGCGCCAGATTGGCCCTGCTGCCCGTGGACAGGTCGTCCAGTGCGATGACCTCGTGCCCCTGCGCCACGAGGTGGTCGCACAGGTGCGACCCGATGAATCCGGCTCCGCCGGTCACAACGGCCTTCACGTTCGTTCCCCTCCCAAGGGTGCGGATGCTGGTTCGGTGTGGAATGCGGGGTGCGACGCGTACCGGCCGCTCAGGCCAGCCAGCGCAGCACGTGGTACCCCTCCGCGAGCGCGACCCCGCCCTGCATCCCGCGCAGGACGGCCAGGCTCCGCAACGTGAGAGCCGACCGCGTGTGCGGGTGGTCGTGGACCTGCGTGCCGTACAGCCGCATGGCGGCGAGCTTGGCCTCCAGGTCGGCCTCCGCCAGCTCGACCAGGAGGCCGGGCGCGGGCACCGCGCCGTCGTGCCACTGGTCGGCGGCCTCCTCGTAGGTCAGCACCACGGGGGGGTGGTGGCGCGCCCGCCGGTCCGAGGGGCGCAGCGCCGTGTGCACGGCCTCGGCCGTCGCCTGGTGGTCCTGGTTGTAGCTCGACCGGTGGGGGGACAGGACGACCGTGGGCTCCAGAGCGGCGATGGACAGCGGGCTGTGGCGCTCGATCGCGTTGGACAGCTCGAAGCGCGGCAGGACGTCCAGCCGCAGGTGGTGGTCGTCACCGGGGAAGGCGATGTGCCAGCCGTCCCACCGGAAGTGGTCGGCGACCTCCTTGATCTCCGCGTAGCGCTCGCCGGCGGTGGAGAAGCCGCGCTCGGAGTGGTCCGCGGTGTCGCCGACGGTGAGGAATTGGACGTAGACCTCGGCGCCGGCGGCCTTCGCCTTGCTGATGAGGCCCCCGCAGCCGAGGGTCTCGTCATCGGGGTGCGGGGCGAGGATCAGGATTCGCTGTCGTGCCCAGTCGATCGTCATGCCACGTCCTTGGAGCGAGGGGGATGGGGCGGCGGGCGGTGCCATGGGCCGCCCTGGAGGCGCGCGCCCGCGCGGAGCCGGACGCGGCCCGGCTAGCCGGAGGAGGCGGCGCTGCCGCCGGCCCCGGCGGACGGGGCGGCGGAGTCGGCGGACGGGCCGGCGGGACCGGTGTCCCGGGCCTCGCGCAGCAGCCGCACGCCGCCGGGCCCAGCGTTCAGCAGGAGGTCCAGGGCGGCCATGCGCGGCAGGAAGTCCCCGCTCCCGCGGCCCGTCTGCGCGTAGTGGGGGTGCCGGAAGTCCTGCCACTCCAGGCCGACCCCGTAGCGCCGGAACACCTGGCGGTCGATGTAGTGGCGTGCGCCCCCTCCGCAGAGCAGGCTGGTCGCCCCGACCTTGGCGCAGATCTGGGCCAGGAGCTCGCTCTTGCGGCCGGGGAACTCCCCGAGTTCACCCGCGCGCACGATCGGGGTGGCGATGCCGAACCCGTCGAGCACCAGGCGGGTCGATGCCAGCGACACGTCGACGAGGCGGTCCCACTCGGTGGCGTAGAAGCGCTGAATTCCCTCCTGGAACTCCGGCCAGAACGGCGCCTTCCCGTAACAGTGTTCCGTGAGGGTTCGCAGGTGCTTTTCCCGCCAGTCGGACGAGTTATCGATCTCTTTGTCCGAAATCCGGTCGCGTGAACGCCCCCGTATTAACGGGATCGTCAACAGGACGGGACCGTTCTTCGATGCGAGGTAGTTCCGGTTCTGCCACCCCTGGCGCTCGTATTGGACGTGATCGAGAACGACGACCAGGTCGCTCCGGTCGATCTTATCGATGAGGCCCAGCCACGGCAGGTAATGCGGCTGATGGATGGCGACGCGCACTGCGGTTCCTCTCTGAGGACGGACCCCGCGCGGTTCGCGGTGTGCGGCCGGGATCCGGTCGTACCTGGTCAGACCTCTTGTCCGTCCTCTGAGGGAGGGGATCGGATGATCGGATCGGGCGGTGTGGGGCGCAACGGCGAGGTGCCCGAATACGAGTGGACTTCGTGGAAGGGGGCGCGGCGTCCCCGTCTTCCGGTATTGCATCAACGGTCCTCAACCGCCGCAAGTCCGGCCATAGGATTTGCCTGGCCTACATTGGTCGCCGCGGCGCGTGAACTTCTCTCTAAGGAGAAACGTCAGCCTAATGCCGGTCATGTCGGTTGCCGGCCGCCGAAACCGAACCCCTGGAGGCTCCCCCGTGCGAACGGCGCGTTTCATCGGAAACTGGCTGGCCGGACTGATCGCCTTCGCCGTCACCGCGACCGTTTTCGTGCTGTGGCTGCGCTACGGCCTCGGGGCCGCGGGCGGCCCCGACCCCGCCCCCCTCTTCCTCTGGCTCGTGGTCGGGGTGAACCTGCTCGTCTGGACGCTCGTCGGGCTGGTCCGGCTCGGCGACGACTCCCTCCGGGTCCTGGCAGCGCGGCGGGCGCCCGCCGCGCTGCCAGGACCCGGAGGAACCGCGGCCGCCCGCCGCGTCGCGGACCGAAGATCCGCGCTGGTCGGCGCGTCCGCGGCGGGGGTGGGCGCCGGAGGCGCGGCCGGCTCCGGGCTCGCTCCGGATCCGGCGGACGGGCCCTCCGGGCCCCCGGCCCACCCGGCGGCCGCGGGGGTGGGCGCCGACGGCGGCGGCACCGCGGCCGGCCCGGCGCCCCTGTCGCTGGCGGTGGTCATCCCGGCGCACAACGAAGAGCCGGTCATCGACGGCGCGATCGCCTCGGCGCTGCGGCTCTTCAACCGCTGGGACATCTACGTCGTGTCCGACAGCTCCCACGACTCCACCGCCGACATCGCCGCCGAGACCGGCGTGAACGTGCTCGAACTCCTCAACAACCGCGGCAAGGCCGGGGCGCTCGAAGCCGTCATCGAGGAATTCGATCTGACCGGAACCTATGACGGGGTGGTGATCCTCGACGCCGACACGGAGCTGCACGCCGACTACGTCGAAGGGGTGCGCAGACAGTTGCGCGAGCCCGACGTGGCGGCGGTGGCGGGTTTCGTCGTCGCCGAATGGAAGCCCGACCAGCGCACCGTCGTCGGTCGGCTGATTTCGGCCTATCGGGATCGCCTGTACTGGATGCTCCAATACCTGATGCGCTACGGCCAGACCTGGCGCCGCACCAGCGTCCCCTTCATCGTCCCGGGGTTCGCCAGCACCTACCGCTCCAGCGCGCTGAAGAAGATCGACATCAACCCCAGCGGGCTGGTGATCGAGGACTACAACATGACCTTCGAGGTGCACCGCAAACGCTTGGGCCGCATCGCCATGCACCCGGGGACCAAGGCCTACAGCCAGGACCCGTTCACCCTCGGCGACTACATCAGCCAGGTGCGGCGGTGGACGCTGGGGTTCTGGCAGACCGTGCGGCGGCACGGCGTGTGGCCGGGGCTGTTCTGGTTCGCCCTCTCCTTCTACATCCTCGAAGTGGTGCTGGTCGCCACGCTGCTGCTGGCGGCCGTCGTGCTGGGAGCGTTCCTCCTGCTCCCCGAGGCCACCGGAGGACTGGTGCTGCGGTGGGACGTCTACGCCGACGGCTACGGCGCGGCGACGGCGGCGCTGCCGCTCACCGCTGTCGCTGTCGGGCTGTTCGTTCCCGACTACATCGTCACGTGCGTCCTGGCGGTCGTCCGGCGCCGGCCCGGCTACCTGGTCTACGGGCTGTTCTTCCTGCCCGTGCGCGTGATCGACGCCTATCTGACGCTGCGCACCATCCCCCAGGCGTGGACGGTGGGCTCCAACGGGCGCTGGAAGAGCCCGAACCGGGCGGCCACCCGGCTGTGACCTGGACCGTCGGTGGTGCGGGGCGGGCGGGACGGTGTGACGGGACCCGCATGAGGGTCGCGCCATACAGCACTTAGGCTCGAAGGACAAGGGATCCCGGAGACGCCACCAGGGGCGGCCGGGGTCCGCGCCGACGAACCCACGAGGTGCCCCCTGTGGAAAAGAAGCGTCTCCCGTTCACGCTCTACCGAGTGCTGGCCTACGTGACGGGTGTCTTCCTGCTGCTGCTGACGTTCGTGGCCATGCCCGCGAAGTACCTGATCGGGGAGACCGCCCGGTTCTCCCTGGTGGGCGCGCCTGCCGGACTGGAGCAGTGGTTCGGTGACGACTCCGTGCTCATGGCGGTCGTCGCCATCCCCCACGGCTACATCTACATGGTCTACGTGCTGGTGGTGCTGTGGCTGGCCATCGACCGGCGGTGGAACGTGGGCCGCACGGTGGGGGTCGCGCTGGCGGGCACCATCCCCTTCGTCGGCATGATCTTGGAACACCGCCTCACCACCGCCGAGAAGGCCGCCGCCGTCTCCCCGGCCGAGCAGCCCCGGGAAGCCCCGGCCGCCGGAGCCTGACCGAACCGCCCCGGGGGCCCGCGTCCGCCGCTCGCGGCGCGGGCCCCGGGGCGCCGTATCGGCGCAGCGGTCCCCGCACACGACTGGTCCCGCACCTGTGGCGGGCTCGCGGAGGACGGCGTCAGCGTCCCGGCGACGCCGGTACCGCGACGGGCGCGGGCGGCGCGCCGGCCCCGGATCCGCCGCCGTCGCCGGTCCCACCGGACGGGCCGCCGCCATCCGGGCCGCCGCTACCGGTGCCGCCATCGGCGTCGGCCAGCTCGCGGCGCATCAGCGAGATCCAGAACACCAGGACCGCGACGCCGAAGACCCACCACTGGGCCGCGTAGCTCACGTTGCGCCAGTTCCACACGATGCCCTGCGGCGGATCCGGCGGCGGGATCTCGCGGGGCGCCGCGATGTCGCCGCCGGTGCTCGCCGGCCGTTGCTCGGCCAGGGTCAGGTAGCCCTCGTAGAGCCGGTACGGCCACTCGTTGACCAGCAGCGACGGGGCGATGCGCGCGACCTGGCCCTCCGGGACGGAGAGCGGCGAGTAGCCGTCCCGCTCCTTCTGCGGGGAGATCAGCCACCCGGTGACCTCGACCTCGCCCTCGGGCAGGGCCGGGAGGCCGTCGATCGCGTCGGCGTCGCTCTCGGGGATCCAGCCCTGGTTGACGGTCAGGGCGGCATCGTCGCCGGTCACCAGCGGCACCAGGACGTAGTAGCCCTCGTCCCCTTCGGGGGAGAGAGCGGGGGCGAGGATCGGGTCGTCGCGGTCGTAGACGCCCGTGGCGGAGACCGCCTGGTTGGCCTCGGTCTCGGACATGTAGGCGCCCGGCTCCAGGACGGAGCCGATGGGTGCGGCGCCGGCGAGGTCCTCGACGGGGTTGGTGATCGCCTCGCGGTCCGGCTCCTGGGCGCGCACGAATTGCCAGTAGCCCAGGCCGGTGCACACGGCGACGGCGAGCAGGGCCACCAGGTGGAGGCCGATCCAGCGGGGTCGCAGCAACAGGAAGCGCACCTCCCCAGGCTATGTCCGTCTCACCGGAGGCCGCCTCTGACCCCCGGTTGACCTTGCACCGACGCACTTGGCCGCGCGCAGGCCCGAGAATGGTGATTACTTTAAGTAATTTATTGTGACGGAGGGTTGTTGAGCCAGGTCGTCGTGGGTAATCTATGTACCAGCGCGACAGGAAGTCACTGAAAACGCGCTTAGCGAGCTTTCACAGGTCGCGACTCCAGGGGGGAGGAGTCTGCGACCGTTCCCAAGCGAAGGCCGCCTCCGTGATTTTGAGGGGGGACACGGAGGCGGCCTTCGCGCTTTTGCATGTTCGGGTATTCGTGCAGGTCATCGCTGTGGCGCCGGTTTCAGATCCGCTCGGATCGGCTCTTCTGATGCGTCCCCGATACTCGTGGGCCCGGACAAGACCCGTGGAAGCCATCGACGGCAGCCCCGCGGCGTCGCCCGGGCTCCCCTGCTCACGCGAGGGGCGTCCTCGGCCGCATGCGCGCCCTCGGAAACCGCTCGCCCCGTCCGCGAGAACGTCAGGCGAAGAGTTCTTCGGCGTTGTCCACGGTGGCGGCTCGGCCGATCCAGGTGTCGAGGGTGGGGATGTCGGTGCAGGCGTCGACGCGTTCGCGGATGGAGTCGGTGACGTCGATCCCCCGGGCGGAGAGGACGAGGAGGACGGCGTTCGCCTTGCCCTCCGCTTGGCCCTTAGCCTCGCCCAACTCCTCGCCCTCTTTGCGGCCGTCGAGGAAGGGGCGGCGGAAGAGGTCGGTCTGGTACTCGTAGGTGCCCTGCTTCATCGTCCGCCGGCCCTTCTCTCGCGTTCGGCAGGCTCAGGCGAAGAGTTCTTCGGCGTTGTCCACGGTGGCGGCTCGGCCGATCCAGGTGTCGAGGGTGGGGATGTCGGTGCAGGCGTTGACGCGTTCGCGGATGGAGTCGGTGACGTCGATCCCCCGGGCGGAGAGGACGAGGAGGACGGCGTTCGCCTTGCCCTCCGCTTCGCCTTCAAGGAAAGGGCGGCGGAAGAGGTCGGTCTGGTACTCGTAGGTGCCCTGCTTCACAGCGTCCTCCAGGTACTTCTTGGCCGCGGCCGGCAGGGCCGCGAGCATGTAGTCAGCGTACAGGGATCCCGACGACGCCTTAAGGGCCCGCATCGCCGGGGCCAGCGCTTTCAGGATTACGGGGTCGTCCGTCGGGTTGCTCGCGAGTGCGAGGACGGCCAGCTCCGGGTGGCGGCAGGCCTCTTCGGCGTCGGTGAACGGTTTCAGGGATGTCAGGGACAATGCCGCGGGCCGGATGTGACCGCATCCGACGTCGATCGGCGTGGCGCACCAATGGGCGACGCGGTCGTCCGGCGCCAGGATCAGCAGCGCGACCGGGCAGCGCAGGCGGGCCCGGACGTTGGTGACGTACTGGGGCCAGCTGAAATGCTTGTCGTTGTCTTTCCCGAGCTGGTTCTCGGTGATGATCGCCAGGACCGGCGTGCCGCCGTCGTCCTCGCACACCACGACCGAGTCGCACCGGAGCTCCGCCGGGGCGGTCGTCGTTGCGTCGCCGGATTCACACCTGATTCGGGTGAATTCCGGAAATTCCGACGCATCGACGATGGAGAGGAGTTCGACCACGATATCCGGCCGGTGCCGGATCAGATCGAGGGGGAATTCATGTGCTTGTGAGGGCATGGGGTGAGGCTAGGAGTTCGCGCGAACGCGTTTCGGAGAGCAGCGGGGATATGCCGGTAATGTCCGTCGGATTTTGGGTGACGCGTTTTTCGGACTGACGTCAATTTCGCTCGGATAGGGGATTCGGTCGCCGAATTCCCCGGATCGCCGTCCCGCCGGGGACGCTGATTCTCCTCGGGCGGTGCGGGGCGCCCCCGCCGCCGTCGCGATACCCCGATTCCCGTTGGACGGCTCCGGGTACGCTTTTCACCTGCCGTCTCCGGAGGTGGCGCATGGCCGTCGTCCCACTTCAGTACCGGATCGACGGGCCCGGGAACGCCCGTGCGGTCCTGCTCCTGCCGCCGCCGGGTGCCAAGTGGTCGGTGTGGGAACCGCAGATGCCCGAGCTCACCCGCAGCATGCGGGTGTTGCGGGTCAACCTGCGCGGCCACGGCGCCTCGCCCGCTCCCGGCGGTCCTTACACGGTCGACGAGATGGGCGCCGACCTGGTGGCGCTGCTCGACGCGTGCGGGCTCGACCGCGTCTCCGTCGTCGGATGCGGCTTCGGCGGGGCACTCGCGACCTGGCTCGCCGCGACCATCCCCGGCCGGATCCGCCGGCTGGCCTATATCGCCTGCGCGGCCGGGACACCGCGCACGTTCGACTCCGGCGCGCTGGCCGACCGCGTCCGCCGCGACGGCATGCCGGCGGTGTCGGAGCAGGTCACCGCCCCGTGGTTCACCCCGGCGTTCGCCGAGCGGCGCCCCGATGTCGTCCGCCGCCTGGCCGAGGAGTTCGAGGGCGTCTCCGCCGAGGGCTACGCCGGATACTGCGCGGCCATCACCGGGCTCGACCAGCGCCGCGTGCTCGCCGCCGTGCGCGCGCCGGCCCTCGTGGTGTCGGCCGCCCATGATCCGCTGCTGCCGCCCGGCCACGGGCGCAGGCTCGCCAACGCCATCGCGGGGGCGCGGTTCGAGGTCGTCCCGGGTGCGGCGCACCTCGCCGGGATCGAGCGCTCCGACCGGGTGAACGAACTGCTCATGGAGCACGTCGCCCGCTGACGGGTCGGCGCCCCGTGCCGGATGTCGCCCGCCGGCGGTCGCGGGAGCCGGGTAGGGTCGGTCGTGGCGGTGGGGCCCGCCACGGCCGCCTTCGGCGGCGGAACCGCGGCACGAGCCGCCAACGGTCCCTATCAGTTCCCGTCGCCGCCCTTGGCGGAATGGCTGATAGGAGTCCAGCGTGGACCACGTCCCCGACCCCGTCGAGCGCCGCGCCCCGATCGACCCGGACATCGGGCCGGTCCCGGCACCGGCCGCGCCCCCGGCCGCCCCGGTCCCGCCCCGGGTCCGGGCCGACGTCCTGGCCGCGATCGCCGCGGGCGGGGCCTTGGGCGCGTGCGCGCGCTACGGGGCCGCCGCCGCGCTGCCGGCGCCGCCCGGGGCGTTCGCCTGGTCGACGCTGCTGGTCAACGTCTCCGGCTGCCTGCTCATCGGTGTGCTGATGGTCCTGGTGGTCGGGGTGTGGCCGGACGCGCGCCTGCTGCGCCCTTTCTGGGGGGTGGGGGTCCTCGGCGGGTACACGTCGTTCTCCACCTACGTCGGCGATGCCGAGGCGATGCTCGCCGCCGGAGCCCCGGGCCCTGCGCTCGCCTACCTCGCGGCCACCCTCATCGGCGGGCTCTGCGCGGTGTGGACGGGCTGGTCGCTGGCCGAGCGGGTCCTGCGGGCCGCGGCCCCTGCACCCGCCGCCACGGACGTGAGCGAAGGGGAGGCCGGCCGGTGACCTTACTGATGGTCGTCCTGGGCGGCGCGGTCGGCGCGCCGCTGCGCTACCTCGCCGACCGCGCCGTCACCGCGCGCCACGACTCGGTGTTCCCCTGGGGGACGCTCGCGGTGAACGCCGCCGCCTGCCTGGTCCTGGGGTTCGTCTCGGCGTTCGCCCTGCCCGGATGGGCGGCGGCCCTCGTCGTCACCGGGCTGCTCGGCGCGCTGTCGACCTACTCCGCCTTCGGATACGAGACGTTCCGGCTGCTGCGCACCCGCGCGCGCTTTCTGGCGCTCGCCAATGCCGCCGGCTCGGTGGCCGCCGGCCTGGGCGCGTTCGCCCTGGGCGGTGCCGCTGCCGCCGTGTTCGGCGCCTGACGCCCGAGCGTCCCCGGCGCGTGCGGCCGCGCCGCGGCGCCCGCCCGCCGGTACCGCCGCGCCGCCCCGGCACCCTCCTCGACGGCCGGACCCGGCGGTGTCCGCTTGCGGACACCGCCCAACGGTGCGCGGTGATCTGGACGAACGTAGTATGCACGCGTAAGTATGTAGTACATGTACTATCGATCGCAGTAGGAGAAGTACGGAAGGAACGGGTCACATGACAGTGGTGAACGACGCGGGATCCCCCCGCGCGTCCGCTGCCGGAGCGACGGGGACCGACACCACCGTCAGCGTCCGCGGTCTACGGATGCGCTACGGGACGACCGACGTCCTCGCGGGGGTCGACTTCGACGCTCGGCGCGGCGAGGTGCTTGCCCTGCTCGGTCCGAACGGGGCCGGCAAGACCACGACCATAGAAATCCTGGAAGGCTTTCGGATGCGCTCCGCCGGCGAGGCGGCGGTGCTCGGCACCGACCCCGCCGCCGGCGACGAGCGCTGGCGCGCCCGGCTCGGGATCGTCCTCCAGTCCTGGCGCGACCACGGCAAGTGGCGGGTGCGCGAGCTGCTGGCGCACACCGCCGCGTACTACGCCCCCTACTCCGCCCCCGGTCGGCCCCGCCCGCGCGACGTCGACGAGCTGATGGACACGGTCGGCCTCACCGGCCACGCCGGCAAGAGGGTCGCCACCCTCTCCGGCGGCCAGCGCCGGCGCCTGGACGTCGC
The DNA here is from genome assembly GCF_042653925.1 of Nocardiopsis mangrovi. Lineage (NCBI taxonomy): Bacteria > Bacillati > Actinomycetota > Actinomycetes > Streptosporangiales > Nocardiopsidaceae > Nocardiopsis > Nocardiopsis mangrovi. Next base: position 41,074 of record NZ_JBHSFQ010000032.1, on the reverse strand, counting down.
GATCGGCATCGTCGGCCGACCCGAGGTGCTGTTCCTGGACGAGCCCACGGTCGGGTTCGACCCCGAGGCCCGCCGCGAATTCCACGACATGGTGCACCGGCTGGCCGATGACGACGACACCACCATCCTGCTCACCACGCACGACCTCGACGAGGCCGAGAAGCTCGCCGACCGCATCCTGATCCTCGCCGGCGGCCGGATCGTCGCCGACGGCAGCGCCGAGCAGCTGGCCCGGCAGGTGGGCGACGAGACCGAAGTGCTGTGGACCCGCGGCGGCCGGCGGTTCGTCCACGCCGCCGAGGACGGCACCGCGTTCGTCCGCGAACTGTTCGCGCAGTACGGCGAGGAGGTCGCCGACCTGGAGGTCCGCCGCGCGCGGCTGGAGGACGTCTACATGGCCATGGTGCACGAGCACGAGACCGGGCAGGGCGCCACCGCCGCCACGGGGTTCGGGGAGGCCGCGAAGTGAACACCACCGTTCACGCCCTGCGGATGGGCGGCGCCCGCGGGCTCCTGGACTTCCGCGCGTTCCTCACCAACCGGCAGGACGCCCTCTCCAACCTGATGACCAGCGGGACCCTGCTGGCCGTGCTCTACTTCCTGCAGAGCGCCGCCGCCGACGGCACCTCCCTGACCGCCGGCGCCGTGTCGCTGCCGGGGGTGCTGGGGATGCTCATCGCCACCAGCGGCCTGATCGGCACGGCGATGCTGCTGGCCACCGAGCGCGAGGACGGCACCCTGCTGCGGGCCAAGGCCCTGCCGCGCGGCATGCTCGGCTACCTGGTCGGCAAGGTCGTCTCCCAGTCGCTGGTGATCCTGCTGAACATCCTGGTCGTCCTGGTCCCCGGCCTCTTCCTGTTCGACGGCCTCACAGGGGGACTGGCGAGCGGCTGGCCCACCCTCGTCTGGGTGCTCGCCCTCGGCCTGGCCGCGACGCTGCCGATCGGCGCCGTGCTCGGGTCGCTCTTCGAGAGCCCGCGCACCGTGGGCGGGCTCGGGATGCTGCCGATCATGGGCCTGATCGGCATCTCGGGGATCTTCGGGCCGGTGACCGTCCTTCCCGTGTGGGTGCAGGCCATCGCGCAGGTCTTCCCGATGTACTGGCTGGGCCTCGGCATGCGCTCGGCGCTGCTGCCCGACGCCGCGGCCGCCCTGGAGATCGGCGGGTCCTGGCGGCACCTGGAGACCGCGGGCGTGCTGGGGGTGTGGACGGTCGCCGGCCTGGTCATCGCCCCCATCGTGCTGCGCCGCATGGCACGGCGGGAGTCCGGCTCGGCCGTCGAGGCCCGCAAGCAGCGGTCGGTCCAGCGTGTCGGCTGACGCCGGCGGCGGGCGGGTCGGCCGCGTCCACCCGGCCGACCCGCCCGCCGGCGATGGACGACGAGCGGAAGGAGCACCGTGACCACAGCGGGCAATACGGCGCGCGGCCGGGCCAAGGCCGGCGGCGCCGGCGAGCAGATCTACAACCGCATCGCCGTGTTGCGGGCCGAGCGGGGGGTCTCGCGGCGGGAGCTCGCCGAGACGCTCGGCGTGCACTACCAGACCGTGGGCTACCTCGAACGGGGCGAGTACAGCCCCAGCCTGCACCTGGCGCTGCGGATCGCGCAGTACTTCGAAGTACCGGTGGAGGTCGTCTTCTCGACCGCACCGTTCCCCAGGATCGGACAGGAGTGAGGACCATGACCGGACCGGCCTCCGCCGGCGCCCGCGGAACGGGCACCTTCGGTGAGCGCACACAGGACGAGATGCGGGCCCGGGTGGAGAACGAGCGGGTCAGGCTCCGCTGGGCGCGGCGCGGCCGCCGGCGCGCGCTGGTCGCGGCCGAGGCCGCGGTGGCGGTCGCCGGCGCGTTGGTGCTGGCCGCCGTACAGCTGTCCTACGGCGGGCTCGCGCTGCTGATCGCCTTCCTGGCGCTGATGGCCCTCGGGGCGTTCCTCGGCACCCAGGTCAATCTGGCCAGCCGGTGGGTCGCCGGCTACCGCGGGCTCGATGAGCGCCAGCGTGCCGACCACGAACGCGCCCTGCGGATCGGCCACCACGTGACGGCCGCCGTGCTGTTCGTGGCGCTGGTCGTGCTGCTGGCCGTGGGGCAGGTGGCGGTGGCGGTCCCGGCCGCCGTGCTGGCGCCGACCGTCTTCCTGCTGGCCATGCTGCACTTCTGCTACCCGGCCGCGCACCTCGCCTGGAACCTGCCCGACGAGGTTCCCGATGAGGACGACGAGGCGGCCGCGCCGACCGCCGGGCCGCGCCCCTGACCCGGGTGAGCGCCCGGGCGGGCACCAAGGTCAGAAGAAGACGTCGGGGCCGCCCCACGCGTAGCCGTCGCGGGTGCGGATCTCGGCGAGCTCGTCCTCGGAGAGCACCCGGGGCTCGCCGATGGCCCGGGCGCGGATGTAGACGCCGCACAGCCACTCCAGCAGCCGCGCGTACTCGAACGCCTGGTCGGGGCCCATGCCCACGGCCAGGCCGCCGTGGTTGGCCAGCAGCGCCGCGCGCCGCCCTTTCAGGGCCTTGACGAGCTGGTCGGAGAGCTCGCCGGTGCCGTAGGTGGCGTAGCCGGTGACCGGGATGGCGCCGCCGAGCCGGGCGGCGGTGTGGTGGATCGGCGGCAGCTCCACCATGGCCGCCGACACCGCGGCGGCGTTCTCGCTGTGGGCCTGCACGGCGGCCGTGGCATCGGTGACCCGGTAGACGGCGCTGTGCAGCGTGGTCTCGGCGGCGGGTTCGCGGCGCCCCTCCAGCACGCCGCCGTCGAGCGACAGGACCGGGCAGTCGGCGGGGTCGATCCGGTCGAGCGGCACACCCGCCGGGGTGACCGCGAACAGCCGGCCCGCGCGCACGCTGACCGTGCCGGCGCTGACGGTCGCGCCGTCGCCGGCGACCATGCCGCTATCGGCGAGTCGGCGGGCGGTCAGGCAGACGTCCCTGCGTTCGTGCTCCAGCAGCATGGTTCCTCGAAGGGTGGGATCGGTGGCGCGGCGCCGGGCCGGACGCACACGGAGCGTTCGGTTAGGCACACCTAATCCACGTTAACCCGACATGGGGTGTGCTTGTCCAGGGGTTGGCGGAGCACCCGGGGGCGATGGGGTGGGGGTGCCGGCCCGGCCGGCGCCCCCGGGCACCCCCGCGAGCCGGCCGGCGAGCGCCGGGCGGGCCGGAGCAGCCGGGCCGCGCAGGCGTCCCGCGGGCCGGCCGGGGAACGCGGGGGAGCCGGAGGGGTGCGGCCCCGGGCGCCCGCTGTGTGCAACACCACCCTCTCCGAGACCGGGCGCGCGGCACCGCGACTCGATCGCGCGGGCGCGACCCTGGAGTCCTCACGCTGCGTGATATCCATGCCCGCGAAGTGGGCGGACCGCGGTACTGCACCGCCATCGGAAACGGTTGGTCGATGCAGGTCATGGCGGTGCTCGGAGCTGTCTCGTGACGGTAAAGAAGGTAAACGGGCTGTTTGTGGGGAAGTTTCCTGGGGAAGACGGTTCCGTGATGCGACCCTACGTAACCCTGCCGGATAAGCCGTACCTGTCTGCGCCCGGTTCGGAATCGGCTGTGAGCCTGTACGTCGACGGCGTCTGGACCGCCGCCGCCGACGGCGCCGTGCGCGACGTCGTCAACCCCTACGACGCCTCGGTACTGTCCGTGGTCAGCGAGGGCGGCCCGGCCGACGCCGGCGCCGCGGTCGCCGCCGCCCGGCGCGCGTTCGACGACGGCGGCTGGCGCCGCCGCCCGGCGGCGGAGCGCGGGGAGATCCTGGGCCGCATCGCCGACCTGCTCCAGCGCGACCGCGCCGAGATCGCGCTGATGGAATCGCTGGACACCGGGAAGACCCTGGAAGAGGGCGGTATCGACGTCGACGACGTCACCGCCGTCTTCCGCTACTACGCGGGCCTCGCCGACAAGGACGCCGGCCGCGTCATCGCCGCCCCCGAAGGCGTCTCCAGCCGCGTCGTCTACGAGCCCGTGGGCGTCTGCGCCATGATCACCCCCTGGAACTACCCGCTGCTCCAGCTCTCGTGGAAGATGGCCCCCGCCATCGCGGCCGGCGCGACCATGGTCGTCAAGCCCAGCGAGATCACCCCGGTCACCACGTGCAAGCTGTTCGAGCTGTGCGCCGAGGCCGGCGTACCCTCCGGCGTGGCCAACCTGGTCCTGGGCGCCGGTCCGGGCGCGGGCGCCGCGCTGGTGGAAAGCCCCGACGTCGACCTCGTGTCCTTCACCGGCGGCCTGGCCACCGGCCGGCGCATCATGGCCTCGGCCGCCGCGACCGTGAAGAAGGTCGCCCTCGAACTGGGCGGGAAGAACCCGAACATCATCTTCCCCGACGTCGACCTCGACACCGCCGTCGACTACGCGATGACCGCGGCGTTCTTCCACTCCGGCCAGGTGTGCTCCGCCGGCTCCCGCATCATCGTGCACGAGGAGATCCACGACGCCTTCACCGCGGAGCTGGCCCGCCGCGCCGACCGCGTCCGCCTGGGCCGAGGCCAGGACGAAGGCGTGCGGTGCGGCCCGCTGGTCTCCGCCGAGCACCGCGACAAGGTCGAGGCCGCCGTGGCCCGGGGCATCGCCGAAGGGGCCGCCGTCGTCGCGGGCGGCGCCCGGCCCGACGACCCCGGTCTCGCCAAGGGCTTCTTCTACCGCCCCACCGTGTTCACCGGCTGCCACCGCGGCATGGACATCGTGCAGACCGAGGTGTTCGGCCCCGTGGCCACCGTCGAGACCTTCCGCACCGAGGCCGAGGCGGTCGAACTCGGCAACGACACCGACTACGGCCTCTCCGGCGCCGTGTGGACCGCCGATACCGGGCGCGGGGAGCGCGTGGCCGCGGCGCTGCGGCATGGCACCGTGTGGATCAACGACTTCGGCCCCTACTTCCCGGGCGCCGAATGGGGCGGCTTCAAGCGCTCCGGGATCGGCCGCGAACTCGGCCAGGCCGGGCTCGACGAGTACCGGGAGGCCAAGCACGTCTACCGCAACCTGAACCCCGTCCCGCAGCGCTGGTTCCCGTAAGGCGGTGACCCGCGGCCGGCGCCGTCCGGCCCGCCGCGCACCCCGGCCGCACCCCCGCACGACAAGGAGCCGCACGTGTCAGCATCCCCGCCACCCGCGTCCGCCTACGATTACGTGATCGTCGGCGGGGGCACCGCGGGCTCGGTGATCGCCGCTCGCCTCACCGAGGACCCCGGGACCAGCGTCTGCGTCATCGAGGGCGGGCCCTCCGACGTCGGCCTGGAGCGCGTGCTCAAGCTGCGCGACTGGCTGGGCCTCCTGGGCGGCGACCTCGACTACGGGTACACCACCGTCGAGCAGCCCCGCGGCAACTCCCACATCGTGCACTCGCGCGCCCGGGTGCTGGGCGGCTGCTCCTCGCACAACACGCTCATCAGCTTCCGCCCTTTCGCCCGCGACCTCGACGACTGGGTCGCCGCCGGCGCCGACGGCTGGGACAACGCGACCGTCCAGTCCTACGCCGACCGGATCAAGTGCAACATCACCCCGGTGGCCGCCAAGGACCGCAACGAGATCGTGCGGGACTGGATCGACGCGTCCGCCAAGGCCACCGGGGTCCCGGTGATCGAGGACTTCAACGCCGCGACCTCCCACGGCGGCGGCTTCGCCGACGGGGTCGGCTTCCTGTCGATCGCCTACGACCCCCACACCGGGCACCGGTCATCGGCGTCGGTCGCCTACCTGCACCCCGTGCTCGGCCGGCGCGGCAACCTCACCCTGATGCTGGAGACCTGGGCGGACCGGATCGTGTTCGACGGCGACCGCGCGGCCGGGGTCGAGGTCACCACCGCGGACGGCGAGCGCCGCACGGTGCGCGCGGATCGCGAGGTGATCCTGTGCGCCGGGGCGATCGACACCCCGCGCCTGCTCCTGCTGTCGGGGGTGGGGCCGGCGGCGGACCTGCGGGAGGTCGGCATCGGCGTGCGGCACGACCTGCCGGGGGTGGGGGAGAACCTGCTCGACCACCCGGAGTCGATCATCATGTGGGAGACCGTGCGGCCGGTGCCGGAGAACACGGTCATGGACTCCGACGGCGGCCTGTTCATCCGGCGCGACACCACCGACCCGCGCCCGGACCTGATGTTCCACATCTACCAGATCCCCTTCGACGACAACACGGCCCGGCTCGGCTACGACTCGCCGGGGCCCCGCAACGCCATCTGCATGACGCCGAACATCCCGCGGTCGCGGTCCCGCGGGAAGCTCTGGCTCACCAGCTCCGACCCCGCGGTCAAGCCGGCCCTCGACTTCCGCTACTTCACCGACCCCGACGACTACGACGCCACCACGATCGTGGACGGCCTCAAGATCGCCCGGGAGATCGCCGCGACCGAGCCGTTCAAGTCCTGGATCAAGCGCGAGGTCGCACCCGGCCCCGCGGTCACCACCGACGAGGAGCTGTCGGAGTACGGCCGCCGCGCCGCGCACACCGTCTACCACCCTGCGGGCACCTGCAGGATCGGTGCCGACGGCGACCCCATGGCCGTCGTCGACCCGGCGCTGCGGGTGCGCGGCCTGTCCGGGCTGCGCGTCGCCGACGCGTCGGTGTTCCCGACCATGCCGTCGCCCAACCCGATGGTCACCGTCCTCGCGATCGGCGAGCGCGCCGCCGACCTCATCCGCGCGGACCGCTAGGGCGCCCCGCCCGGCTTCCGCCTTCCGACGAAGGGCCGCCCCGATCCCCGACCCGGGGCGGCCGGAGGAGAACCTGACGATGCCCACCCCAGCACCGGCGGCCGAGCGGCCGCCCGGCGGCGAGAACACCGGGGAGCCCCGGATCTCCGTCCGCAACCTGTGGAAGGTCTTCGGCAAGAACGCCCACACGATCATCGGGGGCGACGCCGAACACCTCGACCGCGACACGATCCGCGAGCGGACCGGGTGCACCGTCGCCGTCCGCGACATGTCCTTCGACGTCCATCCCGGCGAGATCTTCGTCGTCATGGGATTGTCGGGGTCCGGAAAGTCCACGCTCGTCCGCTGCATGACCCGGCTGATCGAGCCCACGGCCGGCCAAGTGCTGCTGGACGGCGCCGACATCGGCGCGTGCGGTCCGCAGCGCCTGCGCGAGCTGCGCCGCTACGAGATGGCGATGGTCTTCCAGCACTTCGGGCTGCTCCCGCACCGCAGGGTCGTCGACAACGTCGCCTACGGGCTGGAGGTGCGCGGAGCGGGCAGGGCCGAGCGCTACGCCCGGGCCCGCGAGATGATCGACATGGTCGGCCTGACGGGCTACGAGGACGCGCGGCCCGGCCAGCTCAGCGGCGGGATGCAGCAGCGGGTCGGGCTGGCCCGCGCCCTCGCGGTGGACCCGCGGGTCCTGCTGTTCGACGAGCCGTTCAGCGCGCTCGACCCGCTGATCCGCCGCGACATGCAGCAGGAGGTGCTGCGGCTCCAGCGCGAGCTGAAGAAGACCGCCGTCTTCATCACCCACGACCTGTCCGAGGCGCTCAAGCTCGGCGACCGCATCGCGATCATGCGCGACGGCGCGCTCGTGCAGCTGGGTACCGCGGAGGAACTCGTCGGCCGGCCGGCCGACGACTACGTCCGCGATTTCGTCAAGGACGTCAACCGCACCGACGTGCTCACGGTGCGCTGGCTGATGCGCCCGCCCCGCGACGGCGAGCCCCTGGACGGGCCGGCGGCCGAACCCCGCACCGTCGTCCGCGACGTGGTGCGGGTGCTGTCGCACAGCACCGCCCCCGTGCGGGTCATGGACGGCGACCGGCTGCTGGGCGTGGTGGGCCGCGAGGACGTGCTGGGCGCCATCGCCGACGACCTGGCCGACGTCACGGCGAGCGGAGGCGGCTCCGCCGCCGGCCCGGCGGGCCCCGCCGGTGCGCCCGCCCGCCCGCCGGCGGAGGCGTGACGATGTCCGCGACCTCCGCCCGCCCCGCTCCCGCGCCGGCGCCGCCGGCGGCCGCCCCGCCCGCGAAGGCCGCGGGGCCCTCGGGCGCCGCCGCCCTGGCGCGCAGCCGCCCCGTCCAGGCGCTCGCCGTGGCCGCCGTGCTCCTCGCCGGGTTCGCCGCCGCCCGCGTGCTGGGGCCGTCCGCCTGGCTCGGCCCATTCCCCGACACCGCCGGCCAGTGGCTCATCGCGCGCCTCGACGGCGTCTACGCGTGGATCGTCGCCAACCGCAACACGAGCCCTCTGTTCCTGTACGGCTTCAACTACGTCTCCGTGGGCCTGGGATCGGCCGTCGTCCTGGTCAACCAGGCGCTCACGTTCCTCGCCTGGCCCGGCGTGGTCGTCCTGGGGACCCTGGCCACCTGGCGGGCGGCCGGGTGGCGGACGGTGCCGGTCGTCCTCGCCGCCTTCGCCGTCTTCGGGCTGGCCGGGCTGTGGGCCGAGGCGATGACCACGCTCGCCCTGATCATCACGTCGGTGCTGATCGCTCTGGTGGCCGGGGTCCCGCTGGGCATCCTCGCCGGCCGCAGCGACGGGTTCGACCGGCTCATGCGGCCGGTGCTGGACTTCATGCAGATCATGCCCGCCTTCGCCTACCTCATGCCGATGGTCCTGCTGTTCGGGATCGGCAACCCGGCGGCGGCGGTGGCCACCGCGGTCTACGCGATCCCGCCCGCGGTGCGCATCACCGCGCTGGCGATCCGCGGGGTGGACGCCGGCGCGGTCGAGGCCACCACCTCGCTGGGCTCCACCCCCTGGCAGCTCCTGACCAAGGTGCAGCTGCCGCTGGCCCGGCGCACCATCCTCCTGGGGGTCAACCAGACGATCATGCTGGCGGTGTCCATGGTGGTCATCGCCTCGGTCATCGGCGCCGGCGGCCTGGGCGACGCGATCTACCAGGCGCTGTCCAAGGTCAACGTCGGCCAGGCGGTCGAGGCGGGCCTGGCGATCGTCCTGCTGGCCATCGCCCTGGACCGGGTCACCGGCGCGGCCGGGAACGGCGAGGGGACGGGCACGGCGCCGGGCCGACGGCGGCTGCTGGTGCCCGCGGCCGGCCTGGCCGCCGTCGCCGCGGCCACCGCGGCGGCGCACGCGCTCGACGCGACGGCCTGGCCCGACGGGTGGTCGGTGACCGTGGCGGCTCCCGTCAACGCCGCGAACGACGCCGTGCAGGCGGCGATCGGCGGCGCCACCGCCGCATCGGGCGACCTGCTGCTGCAATGGGTGCTCAACCCGCTCAGCGCCGTCCTCACCGGGTCGCCGTGGTGGCTGGTGGTGCTGGCCGCGGCCGGGTTCGGCGCGGTCTTCGCCGGGTGGCGCGCCGCGGTCGCCTCCGGCGCCGCGATCGCGGCCACCGGGCTGCTGGGGGTCTGGGACAACAGCATGGACACCCTCTCCCAGGTGCTCGTGGCCGCCGCCGTGACGATCGCGATCGGCGTGCTCATCGGTATCCTCGCGGCGCGCAGCGACGTGCTCGCCGCCGTTCTGCGGCCGGTCCTGGACGCGATGCAGACCCTGCCGCCCTTCGTCTACCTGATCCCCGCGGTCGCCCTGTTCGGCATCGGCCGGGTTCCCGCGCTGGCGGCCGCGGTCATCTTCGCGCTGCCCCCGGTGATCCGGCTGGTGAACGACGGGATCCGCGGGGTGCCCGCCGGTGCGGTGGAGGCGGCGGTGTCGCAGGGCTCCACCGGTGCCCAGCTCCTGACCAAGGTGCGGCTTCCGCTGGCGCGCTCGTCGCTGCTGCTTGCGGTGAACCAGGGGATCATGATGGTCCTCGCGATGGTGGTCATGGGCGCCCTGGTCGGCGCCGGATCGCTCGGCTACGACGTCGTGTTCGGCCTCAAACAGAACCAACTCGGGCTCGGCCTGACCTCAGGGCTGGCGATCGTCTGCCTCGGCCTGGCCCTCGACCGGGTGACCCAGGGACGGAGGAGCCATGGATGACGCGACGCCGATGAGCGCGCCCCCCGCCGCCGGCCGCGCGCGGCCGGCGCCGCGGCGGAAGAGGCGGCTCCGCTCCGCGCTGGTGCGCGCCACCGCGGTGGCGCTCGCGGTCGCCCTCGTGTCGTCGTGCGCCGTGCGCACGACGTCGGTGCTGCGCGACCCCGGCACCGTCCGCATCGCCCTCAACGGGTGGGTGGGCTATGAGGCCAGCGCCGCGGTGCTCCAGACGCTGCTGGAGGACGAGCTGGGCTACCAGGTGCAGCTCGTGCGGGTCGACGAGCAGCCGTCGTGGCAGGCCATGGACCAGGGCGAGGTCGACATGGTCGTGGAGAACTGGGGCCACGAGGACCTGATGGAGCTGTACGGCCCCGAGGGCAACGGCACCGTCGTCGACGGCGGGTCCACCGGCAACGACGGGACGCTCGGCTGGTACGTGCCGCGGTACCTGGTGGAGGACTATCCCGGGATCGACACCGTGGAGGGGGTGAAGGAGCACGCCGGCATCTTCGCGACCCCCGAGACCGGCGGCGAGACCGGGCAGTTCCTCGCGGGCGACCCGGCGTTCGTCACCCAGGACCAGGGCATGATCAACCATTTCGGGCTCGACCTGGAGGTCGTCTACGCCGGATCGGAGGCCGCGCAGATCACCGAGGTGCGGCAGCGCTACGCCGCCGAGGAGCCCGTGCTCTTCTACTTCTACGAGCCCCAGTGGCTCTTCGAGGAGCTCGACCTCGTGCACGTGGAGTTCCCCGAGTACACCGACGGCTGCGACGCCGACCTCGACGACGTGGCGTGCGACTACCCGGCCTACGACCTCAACAAGATCTTCCGCACCGGTTTCGCGGAGGAGGGCGGCCCGGCCTACGAGCTGCTGAAGAACTGGCAGTGGTCCAACGCCGACCAGAACGCGGTCGCGAAGATGATCGCCGACCAGGGGATGGACCCCCAGGACGCCGCCGCGGCCTGGGTGGAGGCCAACCCCGATGCGTGGCGCCCTTGGCTCCCGGCCAGCGTCGACCGCTAGGGGTGCGTCCCGCGGAGGCGGAGGAGCGCCGCGCAGGCGCTCCTCCGGTCCGTTCCACGGGGGCCGCGGGGCGGCCCGGGAGGGCCTATTTCACCGCGCCCATGGACAGGCCGCGGACGAGCTGCCGCTGTGCGATCCAGCCGACGATGACGATCGGCAGCGACACCAGGGTGGCGGCGGCCGACAGCCGGGCCAGGAAGAGGCCCTCGCTGGTCATGAAGCCGACCATGAACACCGGGACCGTCGCGGCCTGCGCGGCGGTCAGGTTCACAGCGAAGAAGAACTCGTTCCAGGAGAAGATCATGCAGATCAGAGCGGTGGCGGCGATGCCGGGGGCCATGATCGGCAGCATCACCGACCACAGGACCCGGGCCAGGCCGGCGCCCTCCATCTGCGCGGCCTCGATCACCCCCTTCGGCACCTCCAGGAAGAACGAGCGCAGCATCCACACCGCGATCGGCAGGTTCATGGCGGTGTAGAGGATGACCAGCGTCCAGATGTTGTCCAGCATCGCGACCTGGGCGGCGGCCACGTACAGCGGGACGACCACCGCCACCACCGGCAGCATCTTGGTGGAGATGAAGAAGAACAGCGCGTCGCGGGTGCGCCGGATCGGGCGGATCGACAGCGCGTAGGCGGCCGGCACGCCCAAGGCCAGCACCAGCCCGGTGGAGACCAGCGTGGCGATCGCGGAATTGCCCAGGTAGGGCAGGAAGTCGGCGCCGATCACCGCGCGGAACTGGTCCAGCGTGGGCGCGAAGAGCACCTGCGGCGGGGTCGTCACGGCGTCGCTCTCCTGCTTGAACGCCGTCATGACCAGCCACAGCGCCGGCGAGACGAACAGCAGGCCGATCGCCCAGGTGAGCACGGTGAGCGCGGTCCCGCGGGCGCCGCCGTTGCCGCGGCGCCGAGCGGATCCCGATGTCCGGTGCGGCGCGGGCCCGGTCCGGGCGGCCGCGCGTGCGGGGGCTGCGGTGGTCACGAGATCCCCTCCTGGGCGGACATGAACGAGCGGAAGATGAGGCGCAGCGCGAGGGTGGCCACGATGATCGTGCCCACGACGACCACGACCCCCATCGCGGCGGACTGGCCGATGTCGAAGCCCAGGAAGGCCCGCTGGTAGATGTAGAACGGCAGGTTCGCGCTGGCCGTCCCGGGGCCGCCCTGGGTCATCATGTAGATGGCGTCGAACGTGTTGACCACGTAGATCGACCCCAGCAGTACGCCCAGCTCGATGTAGCGGCGCAGGTGCGGCAGGGTGATCGAGACGAACATCTGCCAGCGGCCGGCGCCGTCGACCTGGCCGGCCTCGATGACGTCGCGGCCCTGGCTCTGGAGCCCCGCCAGCACCAGCAGCATCATGAACGGGGTCCACTGCCAGACCAGCGCCGTCACCACGGACACCACCGGGTACTGCGAGATCCAGTCGGTGCCGCCCAGTCCGAACGGGGTGAGCAGGAAGCCGATCAGGCCGAACACCGGGTCGAACATGATGTTCTTCCACAGCAGCGCGGTGGCCACCGGCAGCACCAGGAAGGGGGTGATGAGCAGGGTGCGCACGATGCCCCGGCCCAGGAACCTGCGGTCCAGCAGCATCGCCAGGCCGATCCCCAGCAGCATCGCCACCAGGACGCAGGACGCGGTGATGACGATCGTGTTGAGGGCCGCGGAGAGGAACTGGGCGTCGGTGAACACCGCCAGGTAGTTGGCCAGGCCCACGAACGACCGGGAGCCCGGTCGCAGCAGGTTCCACGACTGCACCGAGTAGAAGACCGTGAACAGGAACGGCAGCTGGGTCACGACCAGCATGAACACCAGCGCCGGCAGCAGCGGGGCGCGCCGGGACCAGTCGCCGGTGCGCCCGGCCTTCGCGGCGGCCCGCCGCGGTTTCGCGATGGTCGTCGCGCCGGTCATCGGCCCTCCTCCGCGTAGGTGTCGCCGACGCTCTGGGCGTAGCGCTGGCTCTGCTCCAGGGCCTCGTCGACGCTGATCTGCCCGGCGATGGCGGCGCTGAGCTGCTGGCTCACCCGGGTGCCCAGGTCCTGGAACTCGGGGATGGCGAGGAAGCCGATACCGGTGTAGGGGACCGGTTGCACCGAGGGGTTCTCGGGGTCGGCGTCCTCGATGCCCGCCAGCATCGGCGCGGAGTAGGACTCCGCGGCCCGCGCGTAGTCATCGATCTCGAAGGTCGACTGCCGGTTGCCGGGCGGGACCCGCTGCCAGCCGTAGGTCTCGCCCACGGTGCGGATGTAGTCCTTGTCGGTCATCCAGGACAGGAACCGCCACGCCTCGTCCTTGTTCTCGGAGGTCGCGGGGATGCCCAGGGACCACGTGTAGAGCCAGCCCCCGTAGTCGCTCTCGGCGACCGGCGCGGCCACGTAGCCGCTGTCGCCGACGACCGTGCTGGAGTCGGGGTCCTCGGTGGTGCTGACCATGGCGGTGGAGTCGTAGAACATGGCGGCGCCGCCCTGGCTGTAGTGGTTCAGGCAGTCGCCGAACCCGCTGGTGGCGGCGCCGGGCTGGCCGTGCTCGCGGACCAGGTCGACGTAGAACTCGGCCGCCGCCCGGAACTCGGGGGACTCCAGCTGCGCGTTCCAGTCCTCGTCGTACCAGCGCCCGCCGAAGGTGTTGAGCACGCTGTTGAACGGGCTCAGGACCTCGCCCCATCCGGCGAGCCCGCGCAGGCAGATGCCGGAGACCCCGCCCTCGGGGTCGTCGAGCTCCGCCGCGAGCCGCGCGATCTCGTCCCAGGTGGGGTTCTGCGGCATCTCCACCCCGGCCTGCTCGAACAGGTCGCGGCGGTAGGCGACGAACGACGACTCCCCGTAGAACGGGACCGAGTACATGTCGCCCTCGTAGGACAGGTCCTCGCGGATGGAGGGGATGAAGTCGGCGTCGTCGTAGCCCTCGGTGGCGTCGATGTAGGGCTGGAGGTTCTCCAGCCAGCCGTACTCGGCCCACTGCCGGGTCTCGTAGTTGCTGATCATGACCGCGTCGAACTCGCCGCCGCCCGTGGCGATGGAGGTGGTGATCTTGGCGCGGGCCTCGTTCTCGGGCAGGGCGACGAAATCGACCTCGATGCCGGGGTTCTCAGCTGTGAACTCCGACTGGAGCGAGATGGCGTCCTGCATCTGCGGGTTGGCGACGATGGCGATGACCAGGCGGGTGCCGTCGCCGGCGCCGGAGAGGGCGCCCGCGCCGGCGCAGCCGGTCAGCAGCAATGCGGCCGATCCCAGCGCCGCGGCCGGACGCATCAGGGTGCGCATCTGGTCGGTCCTCCTCGGGGGTTCATGGGGGCGCCCCTTACCGGAAGGTGTCGCCCGAGGGCACGACCTGGATCTTCACGCCCGCCCCGGACCTCATCAGGTCCAGAGCCGCGGGGAAGTCGGCGAGCGGGGCGGCGTGGGTCAGCAGCTGCTCCGTCTGGACCGCGCCCGATCCGATCAGGTCCAGGGCGGCGCCGTAGCTGTTGAGGACGGCCATGGAGCCGACCACGGTGATCTCGTCGTTGTAGATGCGGAACGGGGACAGGTCCACGCGGTCCTCGGCGGCGGCGACGCCGAAGACGAGGAGCCGGCCGCCGCGGCGCAGCGCGCCGAACGCCGCCTCGATGGCCCGCGGGTGGCCCGTGGCGTCGGCGGCGGCGTCGAACCGCTCGCCGTCCAGTTCGGCGACGTCGGTGGCCGTCGTCGCCGCGCCGAGCGCGGCGGCGATCTTGAGCCGCTCGGTGTTGCGGTCGACCACGGTGACGTCGGCGCCGCCTCTCTGGAGCAACTGGAGGAGCAGCAGGCCCATGGTGCCGGCGCCGATGAGCAGGAAGCGCTCGCCGACCGAGACCCCGATGCGCCGCACGCCGTGCACCGCGCAGGAGAGCGGCTCCACGATCGCGGCCTCGCGGAAGGTCATGCCGTCGGGCATCCGGTGGCAGTTGACCGCGGGGGCGGCGACGTACTCGGCGAACGCGCCGTCGACGGTGTCGCCGATCGCGCCCCAGTTGGCGCACAGGTTCCCGCGGCCGGCCCGGCAGAACGAGCAGTGGCCGCAGAAGAGCGACGGGTCGACGGCGACCCGGTCGCCCACCCGGAGGCCGCCGGGGGCGGCGGAGCCGACCGCGACGATCTCGCCGGCGAACTCGTGGCCGGGCACCAGCGGATAGGGGCTGGGCGGGAACTCGCCGTCGGCGATGTGCAGGTCGGTGCCGCAGATCCCGCACGCGCCCACCTGGACCACCACGCCGTCGGCGGCGGGTTCGGGGTCGGGGCGCTCTCCGACGCCGATCTGTCCGGGCGTCTCGATGATCGCTGCGCGCACGGCGGCTCCTCATGTCATGGTCCGGGGCCCCACCACCACCTGGTGACCGCTCATATGAGCGATGGGGATCACACTTGTGATTCAGCTCATTGAAAACCTGCGGGAAGCCGAATGTCAACGTATGATTCACGGATGAGCATGATTGGACTCACATGAGCGGTCCCGCGGGCGGTCCCTCCGACGACGGGGCCAGGTCGCCGGCGGGCGCCGAGAAGCCCATGGTCAAGGGCCCCGCGGAGCTGGTGCTCGTCTCGGCGATCGCCCGGCGCTTCTACGTCGACGGGCGCTCCAAGGTCGAGATCGGCGAGGAGTTCGGGCTGAGCCGCTTCAAGGTCGCGCGGGCGCTGGAGACCGCGCGCGAGAGCGGCATCGTGCGCATCGACATCAGGCTGCCCGCCCGGCTCGACGCCGAGCTCTCCGACCGGCTGCGCGACGCCTACGGGCTGCGCCGCGCCATCGTGGTGTCGGCGTCGGACGACCCCGTTCACAGCCGGCAGCAGCTCGGAGCGGTGGCGGCCGACCTGCTCGGCGAGATCGTCACGGACGACGACGTCCTCGGCCTGGCCTGGGGGCGGACCCTCCAGGTCATGGGGGCGGAGCTGACCCGGCTGGCCCGCTGTACCACCGTGCAGCTCAACGGCGTCCTGTCCGCGCGCTCCGACACCGCCGGCTCGGTCGAGACCGTGCGCCGCGCCGCCCGGCTCTCCGGCGGCCCCGCCTACCCCGTCTACGCCCCGCTGATCCTCCCCGACGCCGCGACCGCGCGCACCCTGCGCGCCGACCCCGGCATCGCCGCCGCGTTCGCCCACTTCGACCGGTTGACCACGGCGGTCGTCGCCATCGGCGGCTGGGACGACCGGTCGTCGACCGTCTTCGAGAGCCTCGACCCCGAGGTCCGCGAGCGCTGCGCCGAACTGGGGGTGCGCGCGGAGATCTCGGCGCAGTTCTTCGACGCCGACGGCGCCCGGGTCCGCACCGAGCTCGACGAGCGGGTGCTCAGCGTCAGCGCGGACCAGTTGCGCAAGGTCCCCGAGGTCATCGCCGTCGCCGGGGGAGCACACAAGGCGGAGGCGATCGGCGTCGCCCTCAAGACCGGCCTGATCTCCACGCTGGTGACCGATGCCGCCGCGGCGCAGGCACTGGCGCCGGGCTGATCGCGCCCCGGGGGGCGAGGGTGCGGACGGCGTCGCGGTGTGCTCCAATGCACATGTCGGCACCGGACCGATTCGTCCTCTCTGCGGTGGAACATCACGAGACGCGCCCGGTGCCGGACCGGATCTCGCCGGGGAACCGGCTGCCGGGACCCGGTCGTGGCGTGAGCGGACACGGACAGCGGATTGGTGGCGGACGGCCATGGGACTTGTCGCCGGTGTGGACTCCTCGACCCAGTCGTGCAAGGTCGTCATCCGGGACGGTGATACGGGACGGCTGGTGCGCAGCGGGCGGGCCGACCACCCCGACGGGACCGAGACCGATCCCGCCCACTGGTGGGCGGCGCTCCAGAAGGCCCTGCACGAGGCCGGCGGGCTCGACGGGGTCGACGCGATCAGCATCGCCGGCCAGCAGCACGGCATGGTCTGCCTGGACGAGGACGGCGCCGTCGTCCGGCCGGCACTGCTGTGGAACGACACCCGCTCGGCGGGAGCCGCGGCCGACCTCGTCGCCGAACTCGGCGCCGACCACTGGGCCGACGCCGTCGGCGTGGTACCGGTGGCCTCGTTCACCGCCACCAAGCTGCGCTGGCTCGCCGAGCACGAGCCCGGCAACGCCGCGCGCACCGCGGCCGTCTGCCTGCCGCACGACTGGCTGACCTGGAAACTCTCGGGGTCGACCGACCTCGCCGACCTGGTCACCGACCGGTCCGACGCGTCGGGCACCGGCTACTTCGACGGCCGCTCGAACACCTACCGCCGCGACCTGCTCGTCCGCGCCCTCGGCCACGACGCGCTGCTGCCCGAGGTGGCGGCGCCCGCGGCCGCCCGTCCGGGCCCGGACGGCATCCTCATCGGCCCGGGGGCCGGCGACAACGCGGCGGCATCGCTCGGCCTGGACGCGGGCGGGGACGTGGTGGTGTCGCTGGGCACGTCCGGAACCGTGTTCGCGCGCTCCGAGCACCGCGCCGCCGACCCGACCGGCGTGGTGGCGGGGTTCTCCGACGCGACCGGCGCGTTCCTGCCCCTGGTCTGCACGCTCAACGCCGCCCGGGTCCTCGACGCCGCCGCCCGGATGCTGGGGGTGGGCCTGGGCGAACTGAGCGACCTCGCCCTCGCCGCGCCGCCCGGGGCCGACGGGCTCACCCTCGTCCCCTACCTGGAGGGCGAGCGCACCCCCGACCTGCCCGATGCCACCGGCGCGCTGCACGGCCTCACCCTCGCCAACTCCACCCGGGAGAACCTGGCCCGGGCCGCGGTCGAGGGCATGCTCGGCGGGCTCGCGGTCGGCCTGGCGGCGCTCGCCGGCCAAGGGGTGCACGCGACGGGCGTGCGGCTGATCGGCGGCGCGGCCCGGTCGGAGGCGGTGCGCCGGATCGCCCCCGCGGTGTTCGGCGTCCCGGTGCTGGTGCCGGCGCCCGGCGAGCGCGTCGCCGACGGCGCCGCCCGGCAGGCCGCCTGGGTTCTGGGCGGCGCGGACGCGCCGCCGCAGTGGGCCGATCCCGCCGGCGCCGCGGAGTCCTACGAGGCGCCGCCAACACCCGGCCTGCGCGAACGCCATGCCGAAGCGTCGGCCAAGTACCTTCCCCGCTGACCCGGCCTGACCTGCCCCGGTGGCTCGGCGGCCCGGCGTGGTGGCGCCGGGCCGGCTGCGGAGAGGGACGGGTGCGTACCGCGCGCGGCCCGCGCGCGGCCCGCCTTCCCACGGGGAGCCGGGCGTACACGTGCCTGGGCGAATGTGAGCCCGGAATTGGGCCCGGGGGCCCTGTGCACCCCCTCGGGCCGCACCCAGGATGTGGAGTAGGGCCTTTATGGCGTGACCCATGTAGCAGGGAGGACAAGGCGTGCGACGGGTGCGGCGCGCCGATTCGGGCGGATTCCAGCTTAAATTCGTGCTGTTCATGGTGGTGGTGGTCGCTGCGGTGGGCCTGGGCCTTCCGCAGCAGGCGGCGTCGTTCGTCGACTCCGTCTTCTGCCCCCTCCGAGGCGACGCGGAATGCGAATCCGGTGAAGCGGCGAATGACGTCGACGATCCCTGGGATCGGCAACAGGAGGCGTTCCCCCCGGCGGAGGAACAGGATCCGTTCGCTCCCACTGGGGACGGCGAGGAGACCTGGCCGGAGGCGGTCGACCGCATCATGGAAGGGGTGGACGAACTGATATCGCTCTGATCGCCGCTCGGCGCCTCAAGGCACGGCGACCGCCGGGGCCGACGGCGGCGCGGCCGGGTACCGAGGTTCCTGCACATCCCCGTTCTGGGCAGGAACAGCGGGTGCCGGCGCGGCACCGCCGACCGGCGGCCGGGCACGGAACGCGCACGCCGAGGCGGCGCGAGAGCGTGGCCGGCGCCGCTCCGGTCCCGGGGCCGCGCCCCGGGACCGGAGTCGCGAGGCGAGAGGGAGGGCGATCCGAGAACGCCGGTGATCCGGACACAGCGGCGCGGCGCGCGATGCGCGGGCCGCGCCGCTGCCATGGGCGTGCGGGCCGGCGCGGGCCTGCCCTGGGTACGTTTCGGCGCGATCTTCGACCCGGCGCGGCGGGACGCCCTCGTCGGTTTTCGACGTGCACGGGCGCAGGGCTCGCGCCGGCCGCCGCGGTCCGGCGGAACCTCCGGACCGGTCGGCGCACCGCGGGCTCCCCGGATGAACCGCAGGAGCGCGCGCGTCCCCGGCGCCGGGGACGGATCCACGCCGGAACCGCCGTGCCCGTGGGCCTCCCGGCCGGTGAACTCCCGGGTGACGGGCGGCCGCACCGTCGAGGGCGTGGGTGTGCACCGCGGCCGGGTCCGTGAGGGTCGTCGGGAGCGGCGAAGCCGCGCCGGCAGCGGATCGCCGGTCGCTCGGCAGGCCGCACTCGACGCCCTCTTCTTCAGCGGACGCAGGAGTTCGTCGACAGCTCATCCACTCGACTGTGACGGCGAGCGCGCGAGACCGCAGACGGGGAGACCCGGCCGGCGGACCGAGCGGATCAGCGCTCGTGGCGCAGCCGCTGGCCGACCCAGTACACGTTCAGGCAGGCCGCGACGAAGCCCGCGGCCAGAACGACGGCGAGCGGCACCGAATGCGCCCACACGATCGCCAGCACCGTGCCCGCGAACAGGACCACCATCCCGAACACGGCCAGGACCACCCGGAACCCCAACGGGCTGGCCGGGCGCTCGTGGCTGCCCAAAGGCCCCTTCAGCCGTCCGCGACGCATGTCCCCTCCCGGGCTCGTCCGTGTCCATCGTCCCCGCGTCCGCACCCACTGCGGCGCGGCCATCGTAGAGCCCGGCGGTGCCGCACCGCCGGACGGGGGCGGTCCGCCGGCCCCGCCGACTCGCCAGGCTGGACCGCCGTTCCCCGGGCTCCGCGAAGCCCCCGCGTTCCCCGGTCGTACGCGCCTCCGGCCGGCCTCCGCCGGTGTCCCCCGGCCATAGGGGACCGCCGGGCGGCACCGTCCTCCCTCGGCGGCCCGCTCGACGGAGCGGCCCATGGCGAACTCATCCCCTGACCGGGGAGAAGCGCAGGAGCGCGCCCGCGCCGTTGGTGGCGTCGGCCGATTCGGGCAGCAGGGTGAACGCCGAGCGGGTGGCCTGGGCGGCGCGCAGCAGGAGGGCGCTCGCCGGGGCCTCCAGCGCTTCGCCGGGCTCGGTCAGCTCCGCGCGGGTCCGGGCCAGCTCCAGCGGATCGGAGGTCGACGCCCACAGGGTGGGCTCGTCGCGCCGGCCGGCGCTCAGCAGCAGCCGGCCCACCCCGCCCGACCGCAGGGCCGCCGCGGTGTCGGCGAACCCCTGGACGGCGAGGCCCGGGTGCTCCAGGTCCCCGAGGAAGTCGAGGACCACCCCCGCGCGCAGTGCCACGGCGGTCTCCCGCAGGCCCTGCTCCACCGCGCTGCGCAGCTCGACCATCGCGCCGCGGTCGCCGCGGCCGCCCGCCCGCACCTCGACCAGGATCCGCCGCGTGCGTTCGGAGAAGCGGTCGCGGATCATGCCGGCCGCGCGCTCGTCGCCGCCGAGGAAGACCACGCCGGCGCCGATCTCGTCCACCGCCCTCTCGACCTCGCGGACCGTCTGGGCGGCGTCGTCCGACCACACCCCTTCGGTGCCGCGCCGGTCGTACTCGTGCCGCCGGCCGCCTCCGCGGACCTTGCTGATGTGCAGTGTGGCCCCGTTGAAGTGCCGCTCGCCGGAGGGGCCGCCGTTCTCCGGGTAGGCGTGGATGTCGGCTCCCGAGCGGTCGGCGGCGACGAACACGTAGGCGAGCGTGTCGTCGAGGTCGGCGACCAGCTCGATCGGGTCGGCGACCGGCCACCACGACGCGCGGTCCTCCGCCGGGGGCCTCGACAGCGTGTAGGCCGCGATCAACTCGCCACCGGAGGCGAACAGCGCCTCGCCCTGGGGTCCGGGCACCCCGGTCGCGCCGCCCACGGCGCCGTCGAGCGCCCTGAGCGTCGCCTCGTCGGCGCCGTGCCCCTCCAGCCCCGCGCGCAGCGCCCGCCAGCGCCGGCCGATCCCGTGCGTGGCGTCGGCCGAGCCGCGCGTGGTGTCGAGGTAGACGGTGGCGACCGGGTCGGCCGCGCGGTACAGCGGTTCGAGGAATCCGAGCTCCATGGCGTGCGGGCCCGCCCGCGTCGGGCGGCCCGGCTCACCTCCCTGGTGCCTCATACGCCCCTTGGATCCCTACTGCCCGCGACGGCGCGCCCCATGCGGCCGGGCCCGCCGCCGTTCGCGCCCCGAGACACCGCACGGCCCCGCCCGCGCCACCACTTGGGGCTGCCCGTCGGCTCGCCGTGAGTCGGCTCGACCGCGCCCGCCTCCTCGCTCGGTTTCGGCGGCCCGGCGGGTGGGGCCTTCGGCCTGGGCGGCGCCGCCTGCGCTCGCTCGTCGGCTCGCCGTGGTGTTTCCTTGGCCGCGCTCGCCTTCTCGCTCGGCTTCGGCGGCCCCGCGGGGGCTTCGGCGGGGCAGGGCCGCCTGCGCTCGCTCGTCGGCTCGCCGCGGCGCAGTGGTGTTTCGAATGCGGTCCCCCCGGGTAGCGCGCGGTCCCCAAGGACCGCCGCAGATCATCGAAGGGGGACCGAGCGATGGAACGCGGAAGCGACAAGCACAGCGCCAAGGTCGACGACGACATGCGCAAGGAGTTCAAGAGCGTCCAGCAGGCCAACCGGCCCACGCGCATGCACGAGGAGCTGGAGAGCGAGCCGATGGTGGACGACGACGGCCGCCCCGCCACCGACCCCGAGGCCCGCCGCGACGACGAGTGACCCCGCTGCCCCGCCCCTGCCCCGGGACGACGGACGGCCGTGGCCCGGACCCATCAGGGTCCGGGCCACGGCCGTCCGCGTCGTCCGCGTCGTCCGTGCGGGAGCGGGTGCCTAGTCGGCGTCGAACACCGACGGCAGGGTCGACTCGTAGGCGGTGCGCAGGTCGGCCAGCTCGATGTCGAACCCGCCGTCGGGGTGCCGCACCGACAGTGCCCGCCCGCCGACCGTGCCGATCTCCGCGGCCGGGACGCCGTGGCGCCGGCACAGCTCGGTGAAGGCCGCCTCGGCGTCGGGGCGGACGGCCACGACGGCGCGCCCCGCGGACTCGCTGAACAGGGCGACGAACGGGTCGTCGACCCGCACCGAGCAGCCGGTCCCCCCGCGCATCGCCGATTCCGCCAGGGCCACGGCGAGCCCGCCGTCGGACAGGTCGTGCGCCGCCGCGGCCACGCCGTACTCGGCGGCCCCGGCCAGCACCTCGCCCAGCGCGGCCTCTGCCGGGAGGTCCACCTCGGGGGGCAGCCCGCCGAGGTGGCCGTGCACGGTCTCGGCCCACACCGAGCCGCCCAGCTCGTCGCGCGTGGTGCCGAGCAGGAAGATCTTGGCGCCGTCGGTGTCGGGGGTGAACGCGGTGGCCAGCCGGTCGTTGACGTCGTCGATCACACCCAGGACGCCGATCACCGGGGTCGGGTTG
Organism: Nocardiopsis mangrovi; assembly: GCF_042653925.1. Classification (NCBI taxonomy): domain Bacteria; kingdom Bacillati; phylum Actinomycetota; class Actinomycetes; order Streptosporangiales; family Nocardiopsidaceae; genus Nocardiopsis; species Nocardiopsis mangrovi. The sequence goes on along the minus strand of NZ_JBHSFQ010000032.1, from coordinate 18,795 downwards.
ATCGCGACGTCGCCCGTCTGGTTGTAGAAGCTGACGTTGCCGCCCGTGACCGGGGTGCCCAGCTCCTGGCAGGCGTCGGCCAGGCCGCGGGTGGACTCGGCGAACTGCCACATCACCGCGGGGTCCTCCGGGGACCCGAAGTTCAGGCAGTTGGTCACCGCGAGCGGGCGGGCACCGGTGGCGGCGACGTTGCGGTAGGCCTCGGCGAAGGCCAGCCGGGTGCCGGTGTAGGGGTCGAGCCGGGTGTAGCGGCCGTTGCCGTCGGTGGCCAGCGCGATCCCCCGGTCGGCGTCCTCGCGGATCCGCACCATCCCGCCGTCGTGCGGGGTGGCCAGCACGGTGTTGCCCATGACGTAGCGGTCGTACTGCTGGGTGACCCACGTCGCGTCGCAGACACCGGGCGCGGCCAGCACCCGCAGGACCTGTTCGCGCAGCTCGTCGTCTGTCTTGGGCCGGTCGAGCCGGCCGGGGCCGTCGGCCTGGAGGTCGTCCTGGTGGGCCGGGCGCGCATAGGGGCGCTGGTAGACCGGGCCCTCGTCGGAGGCGGTGCGCGGCGGCAGGTCGACCACGGTCTCGCCGTGCCAGGTCATGACCAGCCGGCCGCCACGGGCGGCCTCCTCGGCGGTGACGTCGGTGACCTCGCCGATCACGGTGGCCAGGATGTTCCACTTGCCGCAGGTGGCCATGAAGTCGTCGAGCCGGCCCGGCTCCACGATCGCCATCATGCGCTCCTGCGACTCGCTCATCAGGATCTCCTCGGGCGTGAGCCGGGAGTCGCGCAGCGGCACCCGGTCCAGCTCGATGCGCATCCCCCCGGTACCGCCCGCCGCCAGCTCGGTGGTGGCGCAGGAGACGCCCGCGGCGCCGAGGTCCTGGATGCCGACCACGAGGTCCTCGGCGAACAGCTCCAGGCTGCATTCGATGAGGAGCTTCTCCATGAACGGGTCGCCGACCTGGACGCTGGGCCGCTTGGCCTGGCTCTCGTCGTCGAAGGTGGCGCTGGCCAGCACGGAGGCGCCGCCGATTCCGTCGGGGCCCGTGGTGGAGCCGAAGAGCACGACCTTGTTGCCGGGGCCGGGGGCCTGGGCGAGCTTGATGTCCTCGTGCTTCAGCACGCCCACGCACAACGCGTTGACCAGCGGGTTTCCGGCGTAGCCGGCGCCGAAGCCCAGCTCCCCGCCGATGTTGGGCAGGCCCAGGCAGTTGCCGTAGAACGAGATGCCCGAGACCACGCCCGGCAGCACCCGGCGGGTGTCGGGGGCGTCGATGGGGCCGAAGCGCAGCGCGTCCATGACGGCGATGGGCCGGGCGCCCATGGTGAGGATGTCGCGGACGATGCCGCCGACCCCGGTGGCCGCGCCCTGGTGCGGTTCGACGTAGGAGGGGTGGTTGTGCGATTCGATCTTGAAGGTCACGGCGTGGCCGTCGCCGACGTCGACCACCCCGGCGTTCTCGCCCATGCCGACGAGCAGGGCGTCGTTCTCGGGCGCCTTCTCGCCGAACTGGCGCAGGTGCACCTTGGAGCTCTTGTAGGAGCAGTGCTCGCTCCACATGACCGAGTAGATGGCCAGCTCCGCGGACGTGGGGCGGCGGCCCAGGATCTCGCGGACCCGCGCGTACTCGTCATCGGCCATGCCGAGTTCGGCGTAGGGCTGCGGGGTCTCCGGTGTGCTCTCGGCCGTCCTGACCGTGTCGAGCCGTGCTGTTTCGGGCATGCGGTGTCCGTTCGGGGTGCTGGTGCTGATCATGCGCGGTGGTCCGGGGTGCGGTGGCCGGCGGTGCGGGGCCCGGCGGGGCCTGCCGGTACCCGGCGGGTCACGGCACGGGTTCCTGGGCGTGGCCGAGCATCAGCCCCGCCGTGGAGCCGGGGGCGAAGGGCTCGGTGCTGCCCTGGAGCATGACGCTGCCGTCGGTCAGGTAGCTGTCGGCCATCGGCGCGTCGTCGGGGTCGTCCACTCCCGGCGGCGGGACCCGCGCCCACCCCTCGTCGAGCAGGTGGCCGTAGACGGTGTCGATGACCTCGGTGCCGTCGGCGGATTCGTCGTCGGCGGTGATCCCCACGAGCCGGAAGCACTCGCCGTTCTGGCACTGCTCGCCGAGGTCGGCGTAGGCGGCGCCGCCGGGCGCCTCGCCGATGGCGTCGAGCGGCGGCGCGGGCGGCCCGGACGGGGTCGCGCCGGCGCCGGGGGCGGCATCGGGCTGCGGAGGGGCGTTCAACGCGTTGAACAGGCCGACCGCCCCCGTTGCCACGAGGCCGAGGGTCACCAGGGCGGCCGTGATGTACATGGTCGCCCGTGAGCGCAGCAGGGCCAGCATCGTGGGAACGCCCCCCAGGGGTGTCGCGGGGTCGGGTGGGTCAGCCGGTCGGGGCGCCCGCCAGTGGGGAGCCCTCGGCCAGGTGGGCCAGGAGTGAGGTGAAGAACCCCAGGCCGTCGGTCGAGGGGCCGGTCAGCGCCTCGACGGCGTGCTCGGGGTGCGGCATGAGCCCGACGACGTTGCCGTGCTCGTTGGCGACCCCCGCGATGTCGCGCTGCGATCCGTTGGGGGCGGCGCCGGCGTAGCGGGCCACGATCCGGCCGGTGGCCTCGAGTTCGTCCAGGGTGGCGGGGTCGGCGACGTAGTTGCCCTCGCCGCTCTTGAGGACGACCAGGATCTCCTGGCCGGGGGTGTAGCGGTTGGTCCACGCGGTGCCGGCGGCCTCGATGCGCAGCACCTGGTCGCGGTTGATGAAGTGCAGCGACCGGTTGCGGGTGAGCGCGCCGGGCAGCAGGTGGCTCTCGCACAGGATCTGGAAGCCGTTGCAGATCCCCAGGACGGGCAGGTTGCCGGACGCGGCGGCCGGCACCAGCTCGGTCATGATGGGCGCGAACCGCGCGATGGCGCCGCAGCGGAGGTAGTCGCCGTAGGAGAAGCCGCCGGGCAGGACGACGGCGTCGACGCCCTTGAGGTCGGCGTCGTCGTGCCAGAGCGCGACCGGTTCGGCTCCGGCGATGCGGACCGCGCGTGCGGCGTCCCTGTCGTCGAGGGAACCGGGGAAGGTGACGACGCCCACACGGGCTGTCATGGGCACTCTCCGAAGTAAGTCGGCGGGAGTCTCGGGCGGAGGCGGCCGTCGCGACCGGCGCTTCCGCACACGAGGTTACCCGCTGACCTCGCCTCCCGGCGCCGCGAGGTGCGGACCCGCGGAGGGGCCCGCGGGCGCGGGCGCACGGGTCCCGCCCGCCACGCGGATGCGGCGGGCGGCACCCGGGGCCGGCGTCTCAGCAGAGGACGACCGTCGGGCGGTCCTGCTGCGCGGGTTCGAGGCCGTGCCGCAGGTGCGTGCTCAGCCGCACGGTGGTGCGGCCGTCGCCCGCGCCGTGGAAGGCGACCTCGTCGACCAGCTCCCGCATCATGAGAATGCCCCTGCCCGACTCGGAATCGAGTGCCGGCAGGGGCACGGTGGCCGCGCTGAACGCGGGCCCGCTATGGCTGACCTCCAGGACGCACGACCTGGAGTCGAGGTGTGTGGTGACGGTGTACTCCCGGGCGGGAGCACCGTGGTCGACGGCGTTGCTGCACGCCTCCGACGCCGCCAGCTGGATTTTGAATGCGCAGTCGTCGCAGATCCCGTTCGCGCGAAGCGCCTCGCCGAGGAAGTCCCGCATGACGGCGACGGTGTAGGCCTCGCGTGGGAGTGCGATCTCGAATCTCACGTCCATTGGCAAGAGTCCCCCACGAGCGATTCTTCTCTCTGTGGGAGAGTTCCCGAGGACGGATCGGTGAAACCGTCCTGAAGTGGACATGGGGCAGGTGGGGGCAGGTAGGGGCCGGTGAGGGGCTATTCGACGCGGAGGTCGAAGTCCTCGATCACGGGGTTGGCGAGCAAGGTCTCGGCCAGGCGCCGGATGTCGGCCAGCTTGGCGTCGTCGATGTCGCCGTCGACCTCGACCTCGAAGCGCTTGCCCTGGCGGACCTGGTCGATACCGTCGAAACCGAGGCGCCCGCAGGCCCCCACGATCGCCTGGCCCTGGGGGTCCAGGATCTCCGGCTTGAGCATGACGTCAACGACGACGCGGGCCACGGGGTCCTCCACAGTTGTGCCGCACTTCACTGCCACGGGCTGACGCCTTCCGCACACGGGGGAAGGGGCAGGGAAAGCGTACGACACCTGCATACATGCCGCCGCCCGACGGGGATCGCGGGGGGTTCTTTACCGCACCTTCACGTGTCCGGAGGCAGGATTCGGCGTTTGGTGACACTCATCACGTAGGTCGATGTCATCATTGGGCGGCTTTCCATACGTCTATCAGAGAGAAGCGCATCATCAGGTCGTCCCTAAGGGGGAAATTTGGCGACCATCGAACGACAGCGCACCGAGAGCGCGGAGAACACCCAGGACCTGGACTTCGTCACGGCGGTCACGCCGTACGCGGACCAGCTCTACCCGACCGCGCTGCGCATGACCCGCAACACCGCCGACGCCGAGGACCTGGTCCAGGAGACCTTCGCCAAGGCGTTCGCGAACTTCCACCAGTTCCGGGCCGGGACCAACCTGCGGGCCTGGCTGTACCGGATCCTCACCAACACCTTCATCAACGGCTACCGCAAGAAGCAGCGCGAGCCGCGCCAGGACTCCACCGACGAGATCAAGGACTGGCAGCTCGCGGCGGCCGACACGCACGCGTCCTCCGGGTCGCGCTCGGCCGAGACCGAGGTGCTCGACCACCTGCCGGACTTCGCCATCCGCCAGGCGCTGGCGCAGCTGCCGGAGGAGTTCCGGCTCGTCGTCTACCTCATCGACATCGAGGGCTACTCCTACAAGGAGGTGGCGGCCCGCATGGGCACGCCGCTGGGCACCGTGATGTCGCGCCTGCACCGCGCCCGCAGGCAGCTGCGCGAGCAGCTCGCGGACTACGCCCGGGAGCGCGGGTTCGCCGTGGCGGCCTGAGGCCGCCCGCCCCGCAGGGGGCGGTGCTGACCCCCGCCCCGCGGGTGGGCCGGGCCGACCGGCCGGCCGTCCGCGCCCGAGAAATCAACTACGTAGAGTGACATTCCCCCCGTTGCTCCGTCACCTTTCCCAGGTGCGCCCCCGCGCCCGTCCGCCGTTCGTCGGTCGTCCGATTTTTTCTTCGGACGGCCTTGAAAATGGTTGGAAGTCCTGGTAGTTGCGCTTTCAGGGTTCTCGGGGATCATGAGGCGACAGCCGAAAAGGTGCCGCTGAGGGCTTGCGCCGCACGTGGTGAGTTCTGTCACGATGTCGGTAGGGCTGCCCGTCCATACCCGTTACCCCGGGTGATCGGGCAGAGATCCGGCCGACCAGCGGCACCCCGCGAAGTCGGCCCTGAGAACCCGAGGAGCGACAGGTGTCGAACAACACCGCGCAGGAGGAACCGGAGCTCGTCCAGCTCCTGACCCCCGAAGGGAAGCTGAAGGACCACCCCGACTACCCGCTCGACATCAGCGCCGAAGACGTCCGCGCCCTCTACCGCGACCTCGTGCTCGTGCGCCGCATCGACACCGAGGCGGTGGCGCTCCAGCGCCAGGGCGAACTGGGCCTGTGGGCCTCACTGCTGGGCCAGGAGGCGGCGCAGATCGGCTCCGGGCGCGCCCTGCGCCCCGACGACGTGGTCTTCCCCTCCTACCGCGAGCACGGCGTGGCCTGGTGCCGCGGCGTCGCACCGCGGGCCCTGCTCAGCACCTGGCGCGGCACCACCAACGGCGGGTGGGACCCCCACGAGCACAACTTCCACCTCTACACGATCGTCATCGGGGCCCAGACCCTGCACGCCACCGGCTACGCCATGGGCGTGCAGCGCGACGGCGCGGTCGGCGAGGACGGCACCGCGGTCATCGCCTACTTCGGCGACGGCGCCACCAGCCAGGGCGACACCAACGAGGCGTTCAACTTCGCCGCGGTCAACAACGCCCCCGTCGTCTTCTTCTGCCAGAACAACCAGTGGGCCATCTCCGAGCCCAGCGAGCGCCAGGCCCGGGTGCCGCTGTACCGGCGCGCCGCCGGTTTCGGCTTCCCCGGCGTGCGCATCGACGGCAACGACGTCTTCGCCTCGCTGGCGGTCACCCGCGCCGCCCTCCAGCACGCCCGCGAGGGGCAGGGCCCGATGCTGGTCGAGGCGTTCACCTACCGCATGGGCGCCCACACCACAAACGACGACCCCACCCGCTACCGCGTCTCGGCGGAGCTGGAGGAATGGAAGGCCAAGGACCCCATCGCGCGGGTGCGCGCCTACCTCGACGGCGAAGGGCTCGCCGACGACGCGTTCTTCGCGTCGATCGACGAGGAGGCCGACCGGATCGGCGAGGACCTGCGCCGCGACTGCCGCGCACTGCCCGACCCCGAGCCGCTGGACATCTTCCGCGAGGTCTACGCGGAGCCCAACGTCCACATCGACCGCCAGCGCGCGGAGTTCGCCGACTACCTGGCCTCCTTCGAGGACGCCGCCGCGGAAGGGGCCCGGTAAGCCATGACGACCACCCTCACGATCGGCAAGGCGATCAACGCGGGCCTGCGCCGCGCCATGGAGAACGACCCCAAGGTCCTGGTCATGGGCGAGGACGTCGGCAAGCTCGGCGGCGTGTTCCGCGTGACCGACCAGCTCTACAAGGACTTCGGCGCCGACCGCGTCATCGACACCCCCCTCGCGGAGTCGGGCATCATCGGCACCGCCATCGGGCTGGCCCTGCGCGGCTACCGCCCGGTGTGCGAGATCCAGTTCGACGGCTTCTTCTTCCCCGCCACCAACCAGACCTTCACCCAGCTCGCCAAGTTGCGGCGCCGCTCCGAAGGCGCCCTGCGGGTCCCGGTCGTCGTGCGCATCCCCTACGGCGGCGGGATCGGCGCGGTCGAGCACCACAGCGAGTCCCCCGAGGCCTACTTCGCCCACACGGCCGGGCTGCGGGTCATCACCGTCGCCAACGCCGTGGACGCCTACTGGATGATCCAGCAGGCGATCGTCTCCGACGACCCCGTGGTGTTCTTCGAGCCCAAGCGGCGCTACTACGACAAGGCCGACATCGACACGGAGGCCGGCCTCGGGTCGGCCGCGCCCATGGGTGCGGCGCGCGTCGCCCGCTCGGGCACCGACATCACGCTGCTCGCCTACGGCCCCATGGTCAAGACCGCCCTGCAGGCCGCCGAGGCCGACACCGACCACGACATCGAGGTCATCGACCTGCGCTCGCTGGCGCCCGTCGACTACGACACCGTCGAGGAGTCCGTGCGCCGCACCGGCCGGCTGGTGGTCACCCACGAGGCGCCCGTCAGCCACGGCGTGGGCGCCGAGATCGCCGCCCGGATCACCGAGTCCTGCTTCTACCACCTGGAGGCACCCGTCATCAGGGTCGGCGCGTTCGACACCCCCTACCCGCAGTCCCGGCTGGAGGAGCACTACCTGCCGGACCTGGACCGGGTGCTCGACGGCGTCGACCGCGCGTTCGCGTTCTAGGCAACCGGGATTCAGAGAGGCAGGCGACAGGTGAACACGGTTCAGCGAGGTGTGCGGGAATTCCGGTTGCCCGACGTCGGCGAGGGCCTGGTCGACGCGGAGATCCTGCAATGGTTCGTGCAACCCGGCGACGAGGTCACCGTCAACCAGGTGATCTGCGAGATCGAGACCGCCAAAGCCGCGGTGGAGCTGCCCAGCCCCTACGCGGGGACGGTGCACGCGGTGCTGGTCGAGGCCGGGCGGACGGTCGACGTCGGCACCCCGATCATCGCCGTCGACGACGGCACGGGGGGCGACGCGGCGGACGGGCCCGAGGAGGTCCGCGAGAAGCCGCTCGTGGGCTACGGCGAGAAGGCCGCCTCGACCCGGCGGCGTCCGCGCCGGCGCCCCGCGCCGGGCGGCGCGGAACGCGCCGCCGTCGCCGCCTCGCCGGCGCCCGCTCCGGTGCCGCGGTCCGTTCCCGAGGCGCCCGCCGCACCGGTGGCACCGGCCCCGGCGGCGCTCAACGGGGGTGCCGTGGCGGTGCTCGCCAAGCCGCCGGTGCGCAAGCTCGCCAAGGATCTCGGGGTGGACCTCCGGTCGGTCGCCCCGACGGGCAAGGACGGGATCATCACCCGCGACGACGTCCAGCGGGCCGCGGAGCCGGCCGCGCCGGCCGCCGCGGAGTCCCCGGCCGCGCCCGAACCGGCGGGGGCCGCGGGCGCGGGGGCCCGCGAGGAGCGCATCCCCGTCAAGGGGGTGCGCAAGCACACCGCGGCCGCGATGGTGCGCAGCGCCTTCACCGCTCCGCACGTCACCGAATTCCTCCAGGTCGACGTCACCAAGACGATGAAGACGGTGCGCAAGCTGCGCGAACGCCCGGAGTTCGACGGGCTCAAGGTCTCGCCGCTGCTGCTCGTGGCCCGCGCGCTGCTCACCGCCGTGCGCAGGTACCCCGAGGTCAACGCCTCGTGGGACGACGACGCACAGGAGATCGTCGTCAAGCGCTACGTCAACCTGGGGATCGCGGCGGCTACGGAGCGCGGCCTGGTCGTCCCCAACATCAAGGACGCCCACACCAAGGCGCTCCCGCAACTCGCCGCCGACCTCCAGGAGCTCACGGCCACCGCCCGCGCGGGCAGGACGGCTCCGGCCGACATGAGCGGCGGCACCATCACCGTCACCAACGTCGGCGTGTTCGGTGTCGACGCGGGGACCCCCATCATCAACCCGGGCGAGGCGGCCATCCTCGCCTTCGGGCAGATCCGCGACCTGCCCTGGGTGCACAAGGGGGAGCTCGCGGTGCGCAAGGTGACCACCCTGTCGCTCTCCTTCGACCACCGCCTGGTCGACGGAGAGCTGGGGTCCAAGGTGCTGCGCGACGTCGGCGCGATGCTGGAGGACCCCAAGACGACGGCCCTCATCTGGAGCTGAGCCCGTCCGACCCCGGCTCCGTTGAGCGCACCATCGGGCCGCCCCTCCGGGGGCGGCCCTTCTGCACGCGCGGCGTTCAGGCCGGCGGCCGCGGCCGCAGCCGGCCGGGGGGATCGGCGGCCCACGGCTCCCAGCCGCGGAGCGCGTGCCGCACGGCCGACCGGCCGCGGGGCGGCAGCCGGACGTCGAGGTCGCCGTGGGAGCGCAGCGGGCGGCCCACGGCCATCTCGATGGCGATTCCCCCCGCCACCCACCCGGGGACCGTGAGGCGGCCGAAGAGCGCGGCCGCCTCCGCGGGCGGAAGGGGCTCCCACGGGTCCAGGGGCGGGTTCGGGGCGTCGATCATGGCCGCGGCTCCGCGGGCACCGGTGCGGGCTCGTGGGGGCGTTCCACGCGGCCGTAGACGAGCCGGCGCAGGACGGCCTCGGCGGGACCGCGCCACCCCTTGCGTTCCAGGGCGTAGGCGCCGGCAACGGTCAGCAGCCACACGCCGAAGGCGAAGAGGGCCACGGTGGCGCTGCCCATGACCGCGCCGAGGCCGAGCCCCCACGCCGCGAGCACCGGTGCGAACACCAGCGAATGGGCGAGATAGCAGGACAGCGACCGCCTGCCCACCGCGGCCACCGCCGTGACGGCGGTGCCCTGCCGCAGCCGTACCGGCAGGGCGCGGCACGCCAGCACCACCGCGGCGACGTAGCCGAGACCGCCGAACACGCCGGTCACGGTCTGGATCGCGGCGAACGGGCCCGCTTCGACGATCATCGCGGCCGGGACGTCGATGGCGCCGACGTGCGCGAGGGCTTGGGGAAGGCCGCCAGCCCAGCCCACGGCGACGCCGGCCACGGCGGTCGTGCGCAGGAGCGTGAGGTGCCGCTCCGGCTCCTCCAGCACCCGGTTCCGTGCCGCCCAGAAGCCGAGAAGCATGACGGTGTGGAAGGAGAAGCCGAGCAGGCCGCCGCCGAACGCGACGAACAGCCAGGTGGACAGCCGGGTCCCCACGGCGGCGAGCGCGTCGGGCTCGTTCGAGGCGTAGTAGACGGTGGAGGGGACGACGCCGGACCCGTCCGGGTCACCCGGCACCGTGCCGTAGGCGCCGAGGGCGCTGGTCACGATCAGGAGCAGGAACAGCACGCCGGCGCCCACGAGCATCGTGCGGTCGGTGCGGCGGAGGAAGAGCATGCCGGCGACCAGGCTCGCGACACCGTAGGCGCCCAGGATGTCCCCGGCCATCAGCAGGGCGGCGTGTGCGAAGCCGAAGACGATCAGCCACACGCCGCGCCGGCGCAGGAGTGCGGCGGCCCCCCGCTCGGAGGTCCCGGCCGCCGTCTGGCGGCGGAACAGCTGCATCATCCCGTAGCCGAACAGGAAGGCGAACAGGGGATAGGTGCGCATGTCGAGGGCGGTGATCATGGCGAACTGCGCGACGCGGTCGAGTGCCGATCCGTCCACCGGGTGCCAGCCGCTGGGGCCGTGCTGTGCGGCGTAGAGGTGGAAACCGGTGTTGGAGAGCACGATCAGCAGGAGCATCAGCCCGCGGGCGACGTCGGGGGCGAGTACGCGTTCGCCGGAGCGCACGGAGCCGCGCTGCGGCCGTCGCAGGGGTGGGACGGCGGGTTCGTCGGTCATGGGGGTTCGTTCTCCTCTGCGAGATGGCGCTGGGCGGATACCGGGACCGTCCGGGGGCCGGGGCACGGGCCGGACGACCGCCTACTCCGAACATCGTTCGATGTACTCCGAACGCTATACGGAGTTTTAGGATGAGGCAAGATGATCAGCGACGAGAACACCGGCACCGACCCGACCCGCGCCCTTGAGCTGCTGTGGGGCACGCGCGAGCGGCCGAGCCGCGGACCGCGCCAGGGGCTCACCCTCGACCGGATCGTCGACGCGGCGATCGCGATCGCCGACTCCGACGGCCTGGCCGCCCTGTCGATGCGCAAGGTCGCCGCCCGGCTGGAGGTCGGGACCGCGACCCTCTACACCTATGTGCCGGGCAAGACCGAGCTGTACGCGCTCATGCTCGACAAGATCGTCGGCTCGGGCGCGCTGCCGCACACCCTCCCGGGCGACTGGCGTGAGCGGTTCGAGAGGCAGGCGCGCGAGGACTGGCGGGACTTCCGGGAGCACCCCTGGGTGCTGCGGCTCGCGTCCGACCGGCCCGTCCCGGGCCCGAACACGCTCGCCTGGTTCGACTCCGCGGTGCGCACGCTCGACGGGACCGGCCTGACCGGCCCGGAGAAGGCCACGGTGGTCGAGGTCGTCGACGGGTATGTGCGCGGGCTGGCGCGCACCTCACTGGACGCCTCCGAGGCGGAACGCCGGTCCGGGGTGTCGGAGGGTACGTGGACGTCGCTGACCGACGGATTCCTCGCGCGGCACGTCGACTTCTCGCGCTATCCGCACCTGGCCGGGGCGACCATGGCGTCCGGCATGCCGGGACCCGAGGAGATCTTCGAATTCGGCCTCCAGCGCCTGCTCGACGGCATCGAGGAGATCATCCGGAGCAGGGCCGCGCGGTCCGCCGGTGCGCCGGAGTGACCCGGGAGGCCGTCGGGCGCGAGGGCGCCGCCGGGCGCCGGGAGCGCGCCGGCGGAAGAGGACCGCGGGGAGTGCGGATCAGGCGGCGGTGAGCGCCGCGTGGTGGCGTCCGCGCTGGAACGTGCGGCGGCGCGGGTAGGGGTTGAGCAGCGCGGCGGCGCCGGCGGGGTCGCTCGCGGGGTGGGTGATGGTGGCCCCGAGCGTGTCGTTCCAGACGAACTTGCCGTCGCGGCACCAGACGTTGATGCCGCGCATGACCGAGATGACGGCGAGTTCGCTGGTGCCCGCGCGGTACATGGGCCGGGCGGCGACCGCCACCAGCTCGTACCAGAGCGCCGTGATGGCGCGCTCGGCGCAGAAGGCGTGCCGTGGTCTGTGCTTGACCCTGTTCGCCAGAGCCGATTTGACGCGGTCGGCCCGGGGATTGTTCAAACGCCAGTGACTCAAAGCGACGTCTCCTGAAGTGATCGGGTACCGCGGACGGGGGTGCCGCTCCATCGATGCGGCCACTCGCGCGCGGCCGGACCATAGGTGCAAACCTGTGATCTCCACGAAGTTGGGCGGCAACTGAGGTTGTCGTTACCTCCCGGTTATTCTTCGCGCTCCGGATAGTAGCAGGAAGAGACCCCTAGGGGTCGACCCCGAGAATTGTGGTCCATGTCACATGAAACAGGGTTGGCCGGCCGGGGTGGGGGAGATGTTTTCGCAGCTCACGGCCCATGATTCGAAGATATGACCCAAGTGTCCGGCGTGTCGGGTTATCCGGTGATATCCCCGAAGTGATAAAGGCCCGCGGGTGGCGGGCGGAGCGCTCTGCGACAGGGTCGTCGCCGACGGCTACGGCCTGTTCGGAGGGTGTCGGAGCCCCTTTGCCGCGACGGCGCCGCCGCGGCCGTCCGCGCCCCTCGGCCGGCGGGTCGCGGCGCGGCGGAACGCGGCGGGATTCGTCACTGATAGTGACGGAGCGCCATCGGCCGTCCGGCGGGAGCGGGGTCGTTCCGGTGCGGTGGCACATGTGTGCGCGCACTCGCCGCGGCGCGCCGGATCCGTCCCATAGGGGCGGGTCCGGCCGGCCGCTCAGAACGTGCCCGACGTGCCGCCGTCCCGCCGCGGGGGGAGGGGGCCCGGGGGATCGCCCGGCCCGTCCGTGTCCTCGGGCCCGTTCGCGGCCGGCCCGCCGGGGCGACGGCCGCCCGGCGGCCGGGTCCGCGCCACCAGGGCCCACAGCCACGCGATCCCCACGGCCGCGACCGCGAGGAGGCCCAGGACGTCGAGGATGAGGATGAGGGCGGCCTGCCCCGGTGTGGCGTCGGGCATCCGTCCCGCGTGCGGCAGGTACTCCTGCCACGGCAGCCCGGTGAGGACGAGGGTCGCGATGATCGCCAGCCCGTGCACGGAGTCCCAGAGGGCGTGCAGCAGGGCCACGCCCACCAGCGTCGCGAGGACGCCGCCCGTGACGTGCCACCGCCGCCCGGGTGAGGCGGCGAACAGCACCCCGCCGACGACGGCCGTCCACAGCCCGTGGCCCACGGGTGTGAGCAGGCCCCGCAGCACCTCGGTCTCCACCAGCGACAGCAGGTCGAACCCCCGGTTGGTCACCAGGGAGTTCAGGGCGTAGCCCGCGCTTTCGAACGCCGCGAACCCGAACCCGACGGCGGCGCCCAGGACCAGACCGTCGCGCGGCGTGCGGCGGGCCATGCCGCGCGCGACGAACACGAGTGCGAGCAGCTTCACCGTCTCCTCGATCACCCCCACCCCGACGTACCGGAGGGGCGAGGGCGACAGCAGGTAGGTCTCCAGCAGTGACGCGCCCAGGACGCCGAGCACGCCGCCGATGACGAAGGCGGAGAACAGCAGTTCGACGGTGACGTGCGCGCCGGTGTCGTGCTCATGGGCCCAGGCGACGAACGTCACCGGCACCAGGAAGCTGCCGAGGAGCACGATCGTGGGGAGCGGCGTGGTGTTGGCGGTGAGGAAGGTGACCAGCACGGTCGCGATCCACAGCGCGAATCCGGTCAGGAAGATCTTCGGCCAGGCCCGTTGCGCACGGGCGGCGGCCGGCGTGTGCGGCGCCTGCACGGCCACCCCCTCTTCCCTGTCCGCTCGGCGGCGCGGGCGGGCCCGGCCGCGGGCCGGGGCCGCCCGATCGCGTCATCGTCACACGCCGCCGCTGCGGTCCCGGGGCCGCTCCCTGCCCGATGGCGAGAACTGCCCGGCCCTTGGCACAGGTTTTCCCGCGCGGATGCGAGAGCGGGGTGAGCGCCGGGTGGGACGTCGGTGAGGGGCGCTCCGGGCCGGTCGCGACCCGGCCGGACGTATGGCGACAAGGCGGGGCTAACATAGATACAACATGCATACAACGCCATCCGCCACCGATCGGGCCTATCGGTACACCAAGGACGCCATCCTCACCCGCAGGTACGCGGGCGGCGAACTCGTGAGCGAGGGCGCCATCGCCGATGGCGTGGGGGTCTCGCGCACGCCCGTCCGCGAGGCGCTGCTGCGCCTCGAGGCCGAAGGGCTCGTCCGCCTCTACCCCAAGCGCGGCGCGCTGATCGTGCCCGTGTCGCAGGCCGAGATCGACGACGTCATCGAGACCCGCCGGCTCATCGAGGGCTACACCGCCGAGCGCGCGGCCGCCGCGGAGCCCCAAGAGCGCGCGGCGCTCGCCGGACTCCTCAGCGGGCTCCTCGACCGGATGCGCGTCGAGGCGGAGGCGGACCGCCGGGCGTTCATCGTCGCCGACCGCGACTTCCACCGGGCGATCGTGGCGGCCGCCGGCAACGAGATCTTCGTGACGCTCTACGACTCACTGCGCGACCGGCAGCTGCGGATGATGGAAGAGGGGACCCGCACGGTGGCCCGCATGCGCGCCAACATCGAGGAGCACGGCGTGATCCTGGCCGCCGTCCGCGACGGCGACCCCGCCGCCGCCCGCGGCGCCGTCCAGGCGCACATGGACGCCGCGGCGCGCCTGCTGGGAGCCCGCCGGTGAGCGCCGATGCAACGGGGGAACGGTTACGGGGCCGGTCATCCGGTGATGGGGTGACGCCTTCTTCCTCTTCCCCCGCCAACACGGCCCCCGCCCGCCCGGCCGAACCCCCGGGCGGTGCGCGCGCCTGGCTGGTATGGGGGATCGCGGTCGGCGTCTACTTCCTGGCCATGTTCCACCGCAACGGGATGGCCGTGGCCGCGCTGGAGACGCAGCAGCGCTTCGACGTGGGCCCGGCCCTGCTCTCCATGCTGCCGATGGTGCAGCTCCTGGTCTACGTCGTGCTCCAGGTCCCCGCGGGGCTCATGGCCGACCGCATCGGGCCCCGGGCGTCGCTGCTGATGGGGCTGGCCGCGATGGCGGCGGGCGTCGCCATGTTCGCGATCGCCCCCGACATCCGGGTCGCGATCGCCGGGCGGGTGCTCATCGGCCTCGGCGACGCGGTGACGTTCCTCAACGTCATCCGGATCGGCGCCCTGTGGTTCCCCCGCGCGCGCTACGCCCTGGTCAGCTCGCTCACCGGGCTGGTCGGCGGTATCGGCCAGGTCGCCAGCGTCGCCCCGTTGTCCGCGGCCCTCCACGGCCTGGGCTGGACGTGGGCGTTCCTCGGCGCGTCGGCGGTCAGCCTGGTGATGATGGTGCTGGTGCTGCTGGCCGTCCGCGACCACCCGTACGGGAGGGGCGGTGCGCCCGCCCACGCCCCGGTGAAGGCGTGGACGAGCATCACCGAGGCGCTGAAGGCGCGCGGGCCGCGGGTCGGCATGGCCCACCACGCCGCGGTCATGGCGCCCTACACCATGCTCGCGGTGCTCTGGGGGTACCCGTTCCTGGTCGAGGGCGTGGGGATCGCGCCCTCGACGGCCGGGCTGCTGCTGTCGGGCCTGGGGATGGGGGTGCTGTGGCTCTCGCCCCTGCTGGGCGCCCTGGTCGGCAGGACACCCGGGATCCGGCGGCCGTTCGCCATGGCGCTGGTGGCCCTGTTCGCCGTCGCTTGGACGCTCCTGGTGGCCTGGCCGGGCGGCCTGCCGCCCACCGGGGTGGTCGTCGCCGTCCTCGTGGTCAGCGCCGCCGGCCAGGTCATGGCGCCCGCGCTGTCCTTCGACTTCGCACGCGACGGCCTGCCCGCGCACCGCACCGGCGTGGCGTCGGGACTGGTGAACATGAGCGGGTTCACCACAACAGTGGTCGCGACCGTCAGCGCCGGGGTGATCCTCCAGGCGGGCGGGGGCTTCCAGGCGGCGTTCATCCCGGTCGCCGCCACCACGGTGGTCTCCGCGGCGGTCACCGTCGCGATGCTGTGGCGCTACCCCAGGCCCTGACGGTCACAGCAGGTCGGTATCGCTCCGCGGGCGCGGACGCTCCTCGTCGCGTCCGCGCGTCACCATCACCACGAGGGTGAGGACGATGACGGCGGCACCGGCGAGCATGAAGATCACGCCGATGGCCCCGAGGTCCAACGCGGCGATGTCGGCGGTGATGCCGTACCTCAGTACCGCCCCGACGACGATCAGGAAGATTCCGAGCCCGATTCCCATCTGCTGCCTCCGCTGGGGGGTGGCGAGTAGCGCGCTTCCCTCTTGGCTTACCCCGTTGCGCGTCCGGATCACGGCGCGCAACGGGGCGGTGTCGGTGGCGGAGCCGAGGGGCCGGAGGCGTGGGCGGTCGGTCGGCGCCCTCGCCCCCGGCCCGTGGAGCGCACCCCTGGTGGGGCAGGGGTACGGCGGGTCAGAAGGCCGACTCGGGGACGTCCATCAGGTCCAGCGCGGTGTTCTCCGCGATCGCGCGCTCGGCCGCGACACGGGGCAGGACCTGGTCGGCGAAGAACCGCGCCGCGGCGATCTTGCCCGTGTAGAAGTCGGCGTCGGCCGGTCCGGCGCCGTCGATGGCGGCCAGGGCGACCTCGGCCTGGCGCAGCAGCAGCCAGCCCAGCACCACGTCGCCCACCGCCATGAGCAGCCGGGTCGTGTTCAGCCCGACCTTGTACAGCTCCCGGGGGTCTTCGGCGGAGCCGAGCGCGTGCCCGACCATGATCTCGACGATCTTCTCGACGTCGGCGGCGGCGTCGGCCAGCGCGGCGCGCTCCTCCTTCAGGCGCCCGTTCCCGGCCTCGCCCCCGGCGAACCCCTTGATCTCGCCCATCAGCGCGCCGAACGCCTGGCCGTTGTTGCGCACGATCTTGCGGAAGAAGAAGTCCTGCGCCTGGATCGCCGTGGTGCCCTCGTAGAGGGTGTCGATCTTGGCGTCGCGGATGTACTGCTCGATCGGGTAGTCCTGGAGGTACCCGGACCCGCCGAGGGTCTGGAGCGACTCCGCGAGCAGCGCGTAGGAGCGCTCCGATCCCACCCCTTTGACGATCGGCAGCAGCAGGTCGTTGAGGGCGTCGGCGGCGGAGTGGTCCGTGCCGCCGTGCTCGGCGATCTGCACCGCGTCCTGCTGGGTGGCGGTGTAGACGACCAGGGCGCGCAGCGCCTCGGCGTACGCCTTCTGCGTCATGAGGCTGCGGCGCACATCGGGGTGGCGCGTGATGGCCACGCGGGGTGCCGTCTTGTCGGCCATCTGCGTGAGGTCGGCGCCCTGCTTGCGCTCCTTGGCGTACTCCAGGGCGTTGAGGTAGCCGGTCGACAGCGTGGCGATGGCCTTCGTGCCGACCATCATCCGGGCGTTCTCGATGACGAGGAACATCTGCCGGATGCCGTCGTGCTTGTCGCCGACCAGGTAGCCGATCGCGGGGTGCTCGGCGCCGAACGTCAGCTCGCAGGTGGTCGACGCCTTGAGGCCCATCTTGTGCTCGACGTTGGTGACGTAGGCGCCGTTGCGCTCGCCGAGCGACCCGTCCTCGTTCACCAGGAACTTCGGCACCAGGAACAGCGACAGCCCCTTGGTGCCCGGCTTGGCGCCCTCGGGGCGCGCGAGCACCAGGTGGAAGATGTTCTCGGTCATGTCCTGCTCGCCGGACGTGATGAACCGCTTGACGCCGTCGATGTGCCAGGTGCCGTCGCCCTGGTCGACCGCCTTCGTGCGGCCCGCGCCGACGTCGGAGCCCGCGTCGGGCTCGGTGAGCACCATGGTGGCGCCCCAGCCGTTGTCGACGGCCTGCCGGGCGAACCGCTTCTGGGCGTCGTTGCCCTCGCGGTAGAGGACGTTGGCGAACCCGGGGCCGGCCGCGTACATGTGCACGGCGGGGTTGGCGCCGAGGATGAGTTCGGCGGTCGCCCAGGCCAGCGACCGCGGCGCGCCCATGCCGCCCAGCTCCGGGAGGAGGTCCAGGTTGAACCAGCCGGCGTCCATGTAGGCGCGGTAGGACTTCTTCAGGCTCTCGGGGAGGGCGACGGTCCGGGTGGCCGGGTCGTAGACCGGCGGGTTGCGGTCGGCGTCCTCGAACGACGCGGCGACGACCCCGGTGGCGAGCCGGTCGACCTCGTCGAGAATCGTGCGGGCCGTGTCCTCGTCCAGCTCCTCGAACGGGCCCTCACCCAGCACGTCCTGGCGCCTGAACACCTCAAACAGGTTGAATTCGAGGTCACGGAGGTTGCTCTTGTAATGCGTCATGGCGCGCTCCGCCGTCTCCTGTCCGCTGTGCCCGGGGCACACGCGATCTACTGACTGGTAACAATTCGATGTTACTACCCAGTAGAGCGGGATGCCAGCGACACCCGGCGCGAATCAACCATGAACCTCTCATCTGGTGGCCTAATCGCTCATTGCGTCACGCTGAATGTTCTGTCGGTGACCCTCGGTAGCCTGCGGCGCATGCCCTCATACGAGCATGAGGTCCTCATCGACCTCTTCCGCCAAGAACCGGAGCTGGCCCCGGAGGTGCTGTCCGGCATCCTCGGAGTCGATGTTCCCGACCACACCAAGACCGACGTCGAGAACGTCGACCTGACCGACGTCCGACCCACCGAGTACCGGGCCGACATGGCCATCAGCGTCAGCAACAAGGACCGCGAGATGGCGATCATCATCGAGGTCCAGCGCGCGCGGAACAACGCCTGCGGCGACGTCGACCAGCTCAACGAGTGGATGCGTCGCGCCATCACGGCGGAGGCGGTCGATGACCTCTTTGCCTGACTCCGACTGGAAGTGCCTCGGTGAATGGATGGGGCCGGATGGACCCCGTCGCCTGATGACACTCATACCCGATCGGTTCAAGGCGCTGCCGCCCGACCAGCAGTGGGACAGCGATTTCGGGCGGATGCAGAGGGTCACCGCCGAGATGATCGCCGTGGCCAAGATCGAGGCGCACGAACGCGAGCAGTCGGTCCTCGATCTGCTGGGTGCTAGGGCGTGTCTGGAAACCGGGTCATGTAGGGATGAACGGCATCACAACGGCATAGTCGGGCGTGTCACCCCGCAGATGAGTGAAGCCTCCGGTAGACGGGTCAACGACCAAGAAGACCTTGTCAG
>NZ_JBHSFQ010000031.1:0-90145 GCF_042653925.1 Nocardiopsis mangrovi | reverse complement strand
ACTTCGCCGCTGAGGACCCCATCGTCACCGACGGTCCCTACGGCGAGACCCACGAGCTGTTCAACGGCTTCTGGATCATCCAGACCGCCGGCAGGGACGAGGCCGTGCAGTGGGCGAAGCGGGCTCCTCTCGGGGCCGGCTCGAAGCTGGAGGTCCGCCGGGTCACCGACGAGAGCGACTTCGCGGACTTCTCCGACAACGAGTACGTCCAGAAGGAGCAGGGCTGGCGCGAACAGCTCGACGAGCAGGCCGGCCACTCCTGAATCCGCGACGAGGCGGCGGCCCGGCGCAGCGCCGGCCGGCCCGCCCCGCACATGGGAGAGCCCCCTCCGGCCATCGGGCCCAGTGTGGAGGGGGCTCTCAGGGGATCGACCCCTGAACCCGCTTATGCGGCCGGTGCTCCGCCGCCGTTCTCATCCCGGAGTGGCGGCGCCGACGTCAACGCCGGTCTCGATCCTCTACACCCGGAGGGCGGGGCGGCTGGACGAGTGCGGATACCGCGGCCGTCACCGCGGCCCTGTGGTCGGTGCCGGTCTCGCGGCGGTTCTCCGGCTGTAGTGCCTTCAAGGACCAGGCTGCGGTGTCCCAGCTGATCACCAGCGCGATCACCATGGCCATGAGTTCCGCCGCCGGGATGTCGGCGCGGATCCGGCCCGCTTCCTGGGCGGCTTCGAATGCGGAGACCCTCGTGCGGTACTGCTGGACCTCGGCGTCGATGGGCTGGTTCCGCTCCAGCCCCGCCCATAAGTACAGACGCCGGATGTGCGGCCACCGCTCCAGCCGGTCGAACAGTTCGCCGGCGTAGCCCGGCACGTCATCGGCGTTGAACGAGACCGGTTGCGCCAGCTTGAGCATGCTGTCGGCGACGACCTTGTCGAACAGCTCCTCCTTGGTCCCGAAGTGCATGTAGATCGACCGCTTGTTGGCCGCAGCGGCCTCGGCGATGCGGTCGATCCGGGCGCCGGCCAGGCCGTATGCGGCGAACTCGTCGACCGCCGCTCGCATGAGTCGCCGCTTCGTCTCGGTGGCATCAGGTGGCATGCGCTACATCGTACATAACCATCCAGATGTTTACAGAAGCCCGTGCCGGAGGGTATGAATATATCCAGTTAGTTACCAATCCAGGAGCAGACATGACTCGGGCCTGGTTCATCACCGGCACGTCTTCGGGCTTCGGCCGCCACCTCACCGCGCAACTGCTCGCACGAGGGGACCGGGTCGCAGCGACCGCGCGACGCCCGGAGAGCCTCGACGACCTGGCGGCCCGCTACGGCGAGCAGCTGTGGCGCTCCCGCCTGGATGTCACCGACACGCGCGTGCTGCGTGAGGTCGTGGACCGCGCGTTCGCCGATCTCGGCCGGATCGACGTCGTCGTCTCCAACGCCGGCTACGGGCTCTTCGGTGCGGCCGAAGAACTCGCCGACGAGCAGATCGACCGGCAGATCACGACCAACCTCACGGCCTCGATCCAGCTCGCCCGGGCCGCCACCCCGCACCTGCGCCGCCAGGGCGGCGGGCGCTACATCCAGATCGCCAGCATCGGTGGCCAGGTCGCCTTTCCCGCCATGAGCCTCTACCACGCCACCAAGTGGGGAATCGAGGGATTCTGGGAGTCGGCCGCCGCCGAGCTGGCGCCGTTCGGCATCGGAGTGACGGTCGTCGAGCCCGGCGTCTCCCGCACCGGCTTCGGCGCCGGCGGCGCGGTCCTGGGCGCGCCGCTGCCCGAGTACGCCGACGGCCCGTCAGGACGGCTGCGAGGCATCCTCTCCGGCGACCTGCCCCCGCTGCCCGCACCCGGTGACCCCGCGAAGATCGCGGCGGCCATCATCGCCTCCGCCGACCAGGCCGAGCCGCCGTTCCGTCTGACGCTGGGCTCCGACGCGTACGCGCTGGCGACCGCCGCCCTGCGCAGCCGACTCGAAGCCCTCGAAGCCGGACGAAGCCGTGCCCACTCCACCGACGCCGATGACTTCACCGCGCCCGCCTCCGCCGGTGTCGTCGGCGGCTGAAAGGAACCCGTCACGTTCGACTTCACCGGCAAGACCGTTCTCAGCACCGGAGCCTCCGGCGCACTCGGCGGCACGCTGTCCTTCCGGTTCTCCGAGGCCGGGGCCAACACCGTCGCCGCTGCCCGAACGGGCTTCGACCGGCTCGCCGCCGAGCTCGACGGCCCGTCGCTCGGAGTGCGGCTCGACGTCACCAGCGCGTCCGACTGGGCCGACGCGGTCGACCAGGCCGAGGCCCGCTTCGGACCCGTGGACATCCTGATCAACAACGCCGCCTACCTGCGCGTCGGCAACGTGGAGAGCATCCCGCTCGACGAGTTCCAGCGCGTGTTCGACACCAATGTCACCGGCGCCCTGCTCGGCATCCGGGCCGTGGCCCCCTCGATGCGCAAGGCCGGCGGTGGCGCGATAGTCAACATCAACTCCGTCGCCGGCCTCGCGACCGCTCCCGACCTCGTCGCCTACAGCAGCAGAAAGTGGGCACTGCGCGGCCTCATGCGCGCCGCAGCCAAGGGCCTGGCCCGCGACGACATCCGCGTCAACTCCGTCCACCCCGGCATCATCGAGACGCCCCTCGCCTACGGCCCCGGCGGCAACGCCCTGGTCCCGGTCGACGATTTCGCCATCCCCCGCAACGCCACCCCCGGAGAAATCGCGGGCTTCATCCTCTTCGCCGCCTCGGAGCAGGCCCGCTTCGCGACCGGCCCCGAGATCATCGCGGACGGAGGCTTCACGCTCGGCCCCCTGACGTGACGCCGTGACACCGTGACACCGTGACGACACCGCGACGCGTCGGGTTCGCGGACCGTCGTCACGACGCCGCGAAGGAGAAGGTGCCGTAGGTCCCCGTGTCCATCGCGAAGGTCTCGACGCCGCCGGATGCCTGCGCCTGGCAGGTCACTCCGGTGTCGCCGTCCGGTGTGACGAGCCGGTGCTCCTCCATGTCGCAGAGCACGGCCTCGGCGTCGGCGTACCATCGCAGCGCGTCTTCGGCGATATCGCGGGAGATCGGCTGCTGCTCGGCCCAGGGCTCGAAGGAGAAGACGTATGCGCTTCCGTTGATGTCGACGCTCCAGGGCACCTCGAGGCCCTGGTAGGTCACCGTGCAGGTGATGGTCTCCTGGGTGGCGGCGTCGGTTTCGGGGCATTGCGCCGTCGCGGAGGGGTCGGTGGCCTGGGCGAAGGTGGTCGTCTCGGCCAGGAGTTCGTATTCGATCTGCTCGGTCGGTGTCGCGCCCTCGGCCGGCTCGGGCGGGAGTTCGCTCTCGTCGAACCCGGGTGCCGACGAGGGGACGGGGGCGGTGCGGAAGTCCCCGGAGCCCGCGTCGGCCTCGGCCGGCGCCTCCTCCGCGGCGGTCGGGGCCGGAGGCTCGCCGGGCACCTCGGCGGACGGGGCGCCGCCGCAGCCGGCGAGGGCACCGACGGCGACCAGGCCGGCGACGGTGCCGGTGAGTCTGTGCTGGACGGGGGTGAGTCTCATCGATCTCTCTTTTTCACTGGTGCGGGTGCCGCGGCCGACATCCGCACGTCCGGGGTCGTGGGGTGTGCGCGTCGACGGCTCGGCGTCCGGGGGACTGCGCATCGCCGCGCTGTGCCGCCTGGGCGCGGTCACGGGAAGCGGCCGGTCCGTTTCCAGGCGGACCCGGACCGGGCATGCCGGGGTGCGGCGCAGCGGGGGTGGGGGCGAGTTCTTCGCCGGTGATCAGCGTGCCAAAGATCGTGGTCGACGTCGTCGACCAGGAGCGCACAGTTCTCTACATGACGTGCACACACGTCGTGCCCGCCCCGCATCCGGCGGCAGGGGTGGGCGGGGAGTTTCGGCGAAGGCCGAAACACCCGGTGTCCCTGGCCGTGGTCTCCGGCATCGCGGATAATGACCGCCTCGCGACTCGGCTCCTGTCCCACCGGACGCCCCGCCCCCACCAGGCGCGGGTGTGACCGGTGGATCCGCCGTGGTCCCCGCGGAGGGGTGGCGAGCGACCCCTCGGCGGTCGCGGTGCGCCGGTGCGAGGGCGATGGCATGTGCGAGCGCAAAGGGGAGAACCGCAGTGTCCGTCTCAACGTTCAACAGCGCGGACTTCCCGCGGAAGGAGCGTTTCGACCGTTGGCACCAATGGTGGGCCGAGGGCTACGCGCCGGTGGACGCGGACAGCGACCATGCCGGGGACTTCGAGTTCAGCCACTGGAATCTGACACTCGGCGCAGTGGCGGTGTCGCGCGTGGCCTACCGCTCCGTGGGGATGCGGCGCACACCGGCCCTGGTCCGCTCCAGTGACGCGGAGGTGTACCACCTGGGGCTCGTGATGAGCGGTCGGTTCACCAGCGACGGAAGCGGCAGCCAGAAGCGGTACCTGCCCGGCGAGATCCACACCAGCATCTCCTCGCGCGCGGCCGACTGCTACTGCCATTCCGACGGTCGCGACCTCTACCGGCAGATCGGGATCACCGCCCCCCGCGACTCCATCGGGCTGCCCGCCAAGCTCGTCGCCGAAGCCGCCGCCATCCCCATCTCCCACCGGCAGGGGGTGGGCGCCGTGCTGGGCGGGTTCGTCACCCACATCGCCGCCAACGCCGACACACTCACCCCCACCGACGCCGCACGCCTCGGCACCGTCCTGGCCGACCTCGTCTCAGTGGTGCTCGCCCGTGCCCTGGAAGCCGACACGGCACTGACCCCCGAGGCGCGCCGGCGCGGCCTGCTGCTGCGGGCGCAGGCGTTCTTCCTGGAGAACCTGCACGACCCCGGTCTCGGCCCGGAGGATGGCGCCGCGCACCTGCACATCTCCGTGCGCCACCTGCACCAGCTGTTCGGTCCCACCGGCACCACGGCCGCCGCCTGGATCCGCAGGCAGAGGCTCGACCGCGCCCGCCGCGACCTCGCCGACCCCGCCCTCGCCGACCTGCCCGTCAGCGCCATCGCCCGCCGCTGGGGCTACACCCACTCGACCACCTTCGGCCGCGCCTTCCGCGCCGCCTACGACACCTCGCCCACCGACCACCGCCACCAGGTCCGGCACCGACCCGACCGATAGCACGGCGCGGGGCAGGACCGTCGACCAGCGGACCGGGGGTCCACACTCGCCGCCGTTGACGAGGACCGGCCGCACACCGGCGACATCCGGCCCTCTGGCCGGGCCAGGGTTCGTCGCCGTCGCTGGTGCGACCGCTATGGGCGCCGTCAGGTGCCGCTCCGGCGGCCATAGGCCGGTCGGTCGCCCTGACACAGCGGTCCGCGGCCCGGGATGAGACGACGGAGCGCCCTGTCCCACCTGATCACCAGGGAGACCCGGGAGGTGACACCGCTTCCGGTATTCGGCCGTACCGGTGCGTGATGGGCGACCATGGGCCCGCAGCAGGGGTCATGAATCACGACCGCCTCGTCCCGGCCCGCGGGCTCCCGCCGTGAACACCAGGACGGCGTTCTGCCCGCCGAACCCGAACGAGTTGCTGATCGCCACCTCAGCAGCATGGGAGCGCGCCGTGTCCGACACGATGTCCAACTCGATCTGGGGGTCCTGCTTCTCCAGGTTCGCCGTCGGCGGGATCACCCCGCGCTCGAGCGCGAGCACCGTGAACACGGCCTCGATCGCGCCCGCCGCTCCCAGGGTGTGCCCGACCGCTCCTTTAATGGAGGTGACGGCGGCGTGGCCGCCGATCACGCGGCGCAGCACCCGCGCTTCGGCGACGTCGTTGAGCGGGGTGGAGGTGCCGTGTGCGTTGACGTGGCCGACATCGGACGCGTCCACCCCGGCGTCGGTCAGCGCCGCCGTGATCGCCCGCGCGACACCGTCGCCGCCGGGGTCGGGAGCGGTGATGTGGTGGGCGTCGGCGGACGCGCCGTAGCCCGCCAGCCGGCCCCGGATCCGCGCTCCGCGTGCCAGCGCGTGGGCCTCGCGCTCCAGCACCAGGATGCCGCTGCCCTCGCCGAGTACGAAGCCGTCGCGGTCGGTGTCGAAGGGCCGCGACGCCGCCGCCGGATCGCCGGTGCGCCGCGACAGCGCTCCCATCCGCGCGAACGACGCCGCCAGCAGGGGGACCACCGCGGCCTCGGCGCCGCCGGTGATCACGACGTCGCAGGTGCCGCCGCGCAGCAGCCCCAGCGCGCATCCGATGGCGGTGGCCCCCGAGGCACATGCGGTGGCCGTCACGAAATTGGGGCCCAACGCGCCGAATCGCAGCGCCAGGTGGCCCGCCGCCATGTTGGGGACGAGCATGGGAACGAGCAGCGGTGAGACCGCCGAGGGCCCCGTCCCGCGCAGCCGGCGCTGCTGTGTGTCGTAGCTGGCCAGGCCGCCGATACCGACTCCCAGAACCACGCCCACCCGAGCGCCGTCCCACGTGCCCGGGTCCAGCCCGGAGTCGGCTATGGCCTCGTCCGCGGCGACCATCGCGAACCGGATGAAGGGGTCCTGGGTCATCGTGCTGCGGCGCCCGATCAGCGCGTCGGCATCGAAGGAGGGGACCCGGCAGGAGAAGTCGACCGGCATTTCCGCGAGCTCCGGGTCGGTCGCGGCGGTGGACGTGCCCGCGCAGGCGCGTGACCAGTTCTCCTCCGTGCCCAGACCGGCGGCGGTCACCAGTCCCAGTCCGGTGACCGCGACGGCCCCGGGGCTCACTTCTCAGCCTTGGCCGACTGGGCCTCGATCAGCTCTGCGGCACGTCGCACGGTGTCCTGCGGGGAGGCGGCGTCCTCGCTGATTTCCACCCCCAGCTCCGACTCGACCACCAGGAGAAGTTCGGTGAGGAGGAGGGAATCGACATCGAGGTCCTCGAAGGTCGCGTCCGGGGAGATGTCGGCCCGGTCCACCTGGAATCGGGTCGCCAGCAGTTCGACCAGCAGGTCGTAGGTGGTTCCGCTCATCGTCGCTCCTTGCAGCGGGGGTCGGTGTGTCCGGCCGGCGCTGGGATCACCGCATCGCGGCCGGGGTCGGGGATCGGTGGTTCCGCTCATAAGGGCGGGAAGCGCGTCCTGCACCGGCCCGCCCTTCCAATGATTTGAATCCGATTCAAATCTTCGAGCCGGACGCTACACGCATTTCGGTTTAAGCGAAAGAACTTCGTCGAAATATGCGGCAGAAGGCCGGTGGAAGACAGAGGGGCGGGATCCAGAGTGGTCCCATTCCCGCGATCGGTCCGCTCGCCTACCGCATTGAAGATCATTTTGAGGAGGTGGCCCCGGGGTGCTCTCCCCGGCCTTATGCAAAACGATATGGCCGTCGTTCGTGGAATAGTGGACGACGTTCGCCATCGACTATTGGCGGGCGAACCGCGCCGTGTTCGGCACCGCCGTCCACCTGGCGCTTCGGCCCGCTTCGGCGTCGGCCCCGATTTCATCCGCCGGCAGTGAGCCTCACCTTCAGCTCCAAGGGGTGGTTCATCATCGGGCTGGGGGTCGGCCGGATCCTCTCGCCTGTGAGGGCGATGTCGGGGAACCGTTCGAAGAGCATGGGCAGCGCGACGCCGAGCTCGGCGCGCGCCAACGGCTCCCCCAAGCACCGGTGGGCATGGTGCCCGAACACGAGGTTCTGGGACGCGGGGCGGGTGAAGTCCAGCCGGTCGGCGCCGGCGAAGGCATTGGGGTCGCGGTTCGCCGCGCTGTATCCCAGCAGGAGCGCCTCTCCCTCAGGGAGCGTGACGCCGCCCAGTTCGACCTCGCGGGTGGTGAAGACGGCGGGCAGCAGGGCCACGCTGGTGTCCCAGCGCAGCACCTCCTCGATCACCGCGTCCCACCCCACCCGCCCGCTGCGCAGGAGCGCGTACTGGTCCGGATGGGTCAGCAGCGCCCGGACCACATTGGTGAGCGCTCCCATCGTGGTCTCGAACCCGGCCACGACGAGGAGGCGGACGTTGTCGATCAGCTCCATGTCACTCAGCCGGTCGTCGCCGTGGGCGCTCACGAGGGCGCTGATGAGGTCCTCCCCCGGATCGCGCCGCTTCTCCGCGATCAGCTTCACGATGAAGGCACGCGCTTCGTCGACGTCGTCCCGGCCCGTGCCGGAGAAGCTGCGGCTGGTGTAGTCGGACATCGTCCGGATATCGTCGTCCCCGGTCACGCCCAGCAGCTCGCACAGCACCCGGGTGGGCAGCGGGCGCGCGAACACGGCTTTGACGTCCACGGTGCCGCCGGCGCGCCCCATGTCGTCGAGGAGGTCACGCGTGATGCCCGCGATGCGGGGGCGCAGGTCGTGTATCCGGCGGTGGCTGAACTTGTCCTGCAGGAGGCGGCGGAGACGCCGGTGGTCGGCGCCGTTGCGGGCGAGCATCGACTCCGACCCCAAGATGATCCGGATCAAGGGGGCGTCGCGGTCCACCTCACCCTCCCTCACCGCCCGCCAGTGCTCGGCGCCCCGCACGAACGTCTCGGTGTCGGAGAGCACCCGCCGCAACTCGGCGTTGTGGGTGACCGCGTGCAGAGCCAGTCCCGGCAGCTGTACCCGGGCGACCGGTCCGGCAGCCAAAAGCCGGTCCGCGATCTCTTTTCCGTCGATGTCGAAGGGCGGATGGAGGACGACGGGCTCGCCTGCCATGGGGGGCCTTTCTCGTAGGGGCGACGGGAAAATGATCGCGGCGGCGGCGAAAGAGGAACTGGAAGGATCCGACCTGGGGTGGTGCGCCTGCTCCTACCGGCGCGGGTCCGTCGTATTCGACGGGACTTCTCACGGGTTCCCTGCCGCCTGCACCGTTAAAGCTTAAGAATTGCGGTGAACAATCGGTAGAGGGGCCGAGCGACTTCGGGCTGACCGGGAAGTCAGATCGGCGTATCCCGGGCATGTCGGGAGGCAGGTGATCTTCGGTGAAACCACCGCATCATCATTGATCGTTTGACCACGAAAATTCGAGTTCCCTTCAGTGGGGTCGAGGGACGGTTTGATGATGGTGTCTCACCCGTAGGAAGCATGCCAGCATGAGCCGTGAATGTCGTCGATTCTTAGCGCACGGCTCTCTACATGACGCGCACACGTGCCTTCGCGGAATCGTCCTACGAACACCGTGGCGCCCAGCGGGGGCGCCGCGTTCTCGTTGCTGAGGGGGGAGCGTGTCGCGGTGGTCCGGTTCGCCGGACAGCACGCCGGGCCCGACAGCGGCCGTACGCGCCACGGACGAAGGCTCTCGAACGCCGGGCTGCTGGGAGGGACCGGCGGTGGCCGGAACACCGGTGACCCTTCTGTCCTCGGCCCGGAGCAAGTGGACAAGGGCAACTCCGCGACCCGGCTCCTGCCACACCGAATGGTCCTGTCCCCACGAAGCACGCGGGTGAGGGTGGTGGATTCGCCATGGGCCTCGGCAGGGGAGACGTCGCCCCGTCCCGGCGGTCTCCGTTGGCTACGGCTGGGGGTGGGAACGCGACCGAGACCGAGGACAGAAGAAGCCCAGTGATCGACTCGACGTTCAAGAGCGAGGACTTCCCGCGGGAGGAGCGGTTCGGCCGCCGGCTGGAATGGACGGCCGGCACCTGTCGGCCGGAGGACGACATGACCGTGCCCCGCCGCCGGATGGCAGCGGGGCGTTTTGCCATGGCGGATCCATGGCCGGCCACCGCATTATGGCGCCCGCCTCACCGGGAAAACGGTGCAGTCAGGCCGTCACCTCGTGAGCCGCGGAGCATACTTCGAAACTGCCCCGAACGACGCACGCGCGCAGCCAGTAGGTGTTGCCCTCGGGGAGATTCCCCGTCACCGTCACACTGTAAGGGGAGTTGTGTCCGCGTGTGGACGCGACTCGTTCCGGATTTGTGCTGAGCCGGCCTTCGATGCCGTATCCGTCGGCCAGAATGTCACCGGCATAGAGGGCGTCTCCAGGGCGTCCCCCGCTGGGGTCTTGCCGCCAAATAACATTCCCCGCGGATTCGAACATGGTATTATTGTTGACGTTGATAACGGCGCCGTTGCTGTTCTCTGTAAAAGAGAAGCGAAAGCTGTCCTCTGCCGTGATGTGACTTGCTGCGGCCGGTGCTGATATCCCGGTCGCGAGCACGAGCGCTCCGGCGCCGACCGCCAGTAGACGTTGGAAGTTGGCCATACCGGCCTCCTTTGATGGTCCTCCTGGGTTCACCACATTCTTCGATTGATCGGGAAGTGCGGCAAGCATTCGATTCGTCTTTCGGGTATGGCCGAAAGACCCTGGTCGAGGGACCGGCCTATCGATATCCGCCGATCGTTCGATTGGGGTGGGGTGGGTCACCGTGGGCTGGCACGCCCCGCCGGCATTGTTGGGGGTGGGGTGTTGTGGGGTCCGGCGGGGACATGCGCGCATGCAACGATCGCCATTGTCCGTGGACACCTGGCGGGGCGCGGGGAGGTGCTTTGCCCTGCGGGAACGACCGACTTCCCCACCACCGAGCACACGAGGAACACGATCGGCCGGATCGACTGTCCGGTCAGAGTGGACGAGGCGGGTCAGCGCCCGATGGTCCAGGCGCCGTCCGCCTGGATGTGGATGAACTCGATCTCGCCGGCGCCACCGAGGATCGCCGCGTCGTCGAGCACGGAATCCCCCTCATAGGCGCCGGTCTCGTTTGCGATGCCTCCCAGCCGTGTCCCGTCCGCGTCGTAGGGGACCACGATGAAGTTGGCGCTGCCCGAGTGGCTGAGCTGCAAGGTCGTGTCGGCCGAAGCCGTCCAGTCGAGTCGGTAGAGAGCCTCTCCGGTCCCGCTGAGCCAGAAGGTCTCTTCGTCCCAGGCGACTGCTTCGGACGGGTCCACGGGAAGCTCGCCGGTGCTTTCGGCGCCGGCGGCTTCCTCGGTCTCGCCCTCCTCCGGCTGCTCGCCGGTTTCCGCTTCCTCCGTCTCGGCGGCGTCGGCGGACGCGCTCTCGCCCTCACCGACGGGCTCCAGCTCACCGACTTCGAAGGAGCAGGAGGTCAGGGCCGCCGCGAGAGTGATGGAGGCGATACCGGCAGCCGCCCGTCGGAGGACGGGACCGCTCGAGGGGTGGGGGATGAGGTCGAGGTTCACTGGCGGTCTCCAAGTGCACAGGGCGATGGATGGTGCCTCGTTATCCGAACCCGGTGTCGAATGAAACCGGATGCTCAGGAGGACACTCGGTTGGTGTGACGTGGCGGGCCCCGAGTCGGTTCCAACCCTGCGGTAACGACTGCCAGGACCGCCCGAAGATCAGGTGTCCCCACCCCTTTTCCGCGAGTTCGCTGATCCCCCACCGGGGGGCTTCGATGCCGGTGATCTGTCCGCCGAGTGTGAGGGGGTTCCGCGGGTCCCTCGCGATGGGGGTGGCGGGCGGTGGGCGTCGCCCTATGCCCGCCCCATCGGGTAGTGAACGGTAGGTGTGGGCATTCGACCGGGCGGCGGGTCCGCCGGTGCTGGTCGGGGGTCGTATGCCGGCGTGGGGCGTCTGACGGCTTCGAAGAGGTGCTCCGATGCGCGGGAACCACTGGGCCCGAACTACCGGGCATACGAGCAGCACAGATCGGCCGGATCGGTGTCCGATTTGCAGTCGACACCTCGGATGAACTGCGGATTTGCGGTAGGGCCCCAGGGGATCGAACCCTGAACCCGCGAATTAAAAGTTCGGGTCTTTCTCTCTATGGGGGTCTACAGAACACTCTGACCAGGATGTTTCTGAGCCATAGAGGGCTATGGAGAGCCATGTAACGTGGTCGACTGCAACCCAAACTGCAACCCGAAGTTGGGCCCCGGCGCGCTGTCGGGGCCCTGCCTAGTTGGCCGTCTGCGGCCGGATGTCGTGACGCGGTGACGCGGCGCGGTTACGGTCGTCGGGTACGTCTCGTCTCCCGGAAGGGCGCCACGTGACCACTGTGCAGACCGCCACCCGCGGCCGTGACCTCATCGACCACGAACTGTTCGACCGGCTCGCCGCGGACGTCGCGCGCGACCACGGACACCGCCTCGACACCGCCGGCCGGATCGTCGACCAGGCGGTGGTCTACCTGGTCGCGTGCTCGCGCACCTATGAGCCCATCGGCCCGAGTCCGCTGGTCGATCACGGTTGGCACGCTTTCATCCTGCGGACGGCCGACTACAGGTCGTTCTGTGAAACCGTGCTCGGCCGGTTCGTCGACCACTACCCGAACGACACCCGGCCGCCGGCCACCGAGCGGGCGCGGACGGCGGCCCGGACTCTGGATGCGGTGTACGCGACGGGGCTCGCCGTGGACGCGGACATGTGGGCTCAGGAGGTGCCGTGCTCAAGCTGCACCGACACTAAGGACGGTGGCGACGGAGACGGTTGTCACAAGGGGTGTCATGGCAGCAAGTCGAAGTAGCCTTCGGTGATGAAGCGTTTCACCTGGGAGCGTCTGCCCGAGCCCGCACGCGACGCGTTCGAAGCGGAGTTCGGGCGGGTGATTGCGACGTCGACGACCCCGGCCGGGCTGACGGTGGGCATCGCGTCCCGGATCTCGACAGAGCGGACGACGGTGTTCGTGAAGGCGGTCCCTCGGCGTTCTCCTGCGATCGGCGACTACCGCCGCGAGCGGGTGGTGCTGGAGGCTCTGCCCGCCGCTGTGCCCGCGCCGCAGCTGCTGTGGGTCTCGGACGCCGGATGGCTCACGCTCGCCGTCGAGCACGTCGAGGGGCGGCACGCAGACCTCTCGGCGGACGCGACGGCGGTCATGGGCGCGCTGGCCCTGATGCGCGACGTGCTGACGCCGACCCCGGTGGACGTCCCGCGCCTCACCGACGACGGCGAGAAGCTGTCGGCGATCCTCGCGGGTGCGCGTGAGGCGGCCGAGGTGCCCGTGGCCTACCGGAAGGTGCTCGACGGCGCGGACCTGTCGCTGTTCGACGGTGACGCCCTGGTGCACGGCGACCTGGTGCCCTCGAACCTGCTCGTGACCGAGGACGGGCGGGTGAGCGTGGTCGACTGGGCGATGGCCGGTCGCGGACCGGCGTGGCTGGATGCGGCGCTCCTCATCACGCCGCTGATCGCGGCCGGGTACTCGCCGGCGGACGCCGAGGAGTGGGCGGCCGGGCATCCGGAGTGGTCGGCGGCCCCGCCGGCGGCGCTGGATGCGTTGGCGGTGATGCAGGTCGTGTTCTTCGCGGAGAAGGCTGAGCGCGGCCCGGAGTGGCTGCGGGATGACCGGCGGGCGTCGCTGTGGGCTCATGACGCATGGGCGCGGCACCGGATCGGGGTGTGAGACTCAGCAGCGCGAAACAGCCGTTTGGTACCGCGATGTTCGCTACCATCGCAGTTGGGAATGCATCAGGGAATGCATGAGCACGGCCCCCACCAAGTGGGGGCCGTTCTTCGTTCCGGTCAGTCCCGGCCGACGGGGATCATGTACGAGAGTTCGTACCGGTCGACTGGCACTACGATGTCGGCGGTTTCCACCGGGCGTTCCTCCGTGAAGTAGGTCCGCTGGATGACCATGACCACGGTTCCGCGGCCAACGCCGAGCCTGTCGGCCTCGTCGGCGGCGGCTGGCCGTGCCGTCACGATTTCCGACGCGTACGTGATCTCGTGGCCGATCTCGCGCATCCGGTCGACAACGCCACGACCGGCGTGCACGCCATCCTCCGGCAAGACAACCTCGGTTCCCCTCGTGATCGCCAGCGGTTCATACGACGTGCTGAGCATGACGGGCTCGTCATCCCCGGTGAAGGTGTAGCGGGTCCGCATCACCTCGTCGCCCGGGTCGATTGCGAGGCGACCGGCGATGTCGTCCGGCGCGTTCGCAGTTTCCGATGACGATTCCCAGCCACCGCGGACCGCCTGTGCCTGCATATCGGCGCGGAACGGGCTGCCGCCGCGGTCCTCGCGATACCAGCTGCGGGTGAGGCGCCGGATCGGAGGTTTCGGCCGCACGTAGGTTCCGGAACCGGTTCTCGACACCACGTAGCCCTCGGCGACGAGCTGTTGCACGGCGTCCGCGGCGACGCGTGGCCCAACGCCGAACTCGGTAGCAAGCGCCTGGCGGGACGGTAGTCGCTCACCTGCGCCGTATGTGCCCGTGATGATGCGCTGCCGCAGGTCATCGGCTATGCGCTGGTAGGTCGGGCGGGCCACGGAGTCTCCCCTTTTCGATGCGGGTTCGCACGAACAGCTTGACAAGGCTGCACGTGCCAATCAAGCTGCACGTGCAGGTTATTAATCGGCACGTGCCAATCGTGAGGCAGGCTCATGGGCTGGACGATCACCCTTCCGTCCCTGTTCGCCATGGTGCCTGTCGCGCGTCTGGGCGTCACGGGCCTACTCGCAGGAAAGATGCGCGTTGACGTCGTCGCGCTCATCACCTCTGAACTGTTCACGGCGGCTGTCCGGGCCAGTGCGGGCGACGTCGTGATCCGTGTCCAGGACGGCGACGAAATCCGAGTGGAGGTTCACGACCAGCGCGGCCGATACCCGCGCACTGACGCCTCGGCGTACCAGGCCGACGTGAACGCGCCTGACGGGTTGGGGCTGGTGTCCAGCCTGGCGACCGCGTTCGGTTCCGTCCGCCATCGCTCAGGCGATTGCACCACATGGGCAGCAATCGCCCTGTAGCTCCGTCATTCCCTGATGCTGCCGGACTTCCCATCCGGCCCAACCCCCGAGGGGGACCTCTCATGCGCTATATCGCTGGTGTCGTCCTGATGCTCGAACTCGCCGTTCTGATGGCCGTTCCCGCTGCCCGGCCCGGCGCGCACCGCGTCGGCGGCCCCGTCCCGCCCCCGCGGTACAGCGGCTCCGACGCCCCCACCGCCATGGCCATTGACCAGAACGACCGCTTCCCGCGCGACGAGTCCTACGTCCTGTTCGCCGAGCTGGCCGAGCGGTACCCGCACCGGCCCATCGTCCGACGTCCGTTCCTCGGCGGCTTCTTGTACACGGTGACCGTCGACGGCGCCCTGATCCGGTACCCCATCCGCGTGTGGTCCCTGGCCGCGCTCGCGGCGGTGCTCGCCGACCTCGACCGGCCGGACCCTTCCAGAGTCCGCCCCTACGTGCTCGCCGCTGAGCTGGTGCGAGCCGCGCGGGACGTGGCCGACGCCGAGGAACGCGGCCGGCTGATCGCCGACCAGGCGCGCGCGTTCGCGGAAGCGGGGGCGGGCCGGTGACCAGCATCCTGCACCCGCGCGCGAGCGGGGTGTCTCTGACACGGTCCGACGACTGGCGCGAGATCACCCTCACGGTCGGTCCCGGGGCGGACGTCGTCCTGTACCCCGGGGCCGAGGATCACGACGCACAGGTGGCCGCCCTCGACCGGATCATCGCGACGGCGCGCACCGCGCGGTCGTTGATGGATCAGGCGCGGCGCGATCAGCGGCCCGTGGTGCCCGGGTGAGCCCCGCCGAGTGGCTGCGGGTCCGTCACCCCGGACTCATCGTGTGGTGCGGCGAGCGCACGCGTAAGTGGTGGGGGTTTCACCCTGACGTCGTCGCCCTGCTCGACGCGGCCACGCCGGAAGCTCTCGACGCGCTTCTGTGCCGGGAGCGTGACAGGGCAGTCGGCGCCCGCCACCGGCGCGACCTCTAGACCGCCGTGCCCGGGGTGAACCCCCTGTGTCCCCCGGACGCGGCCGGGCCGCGGGAGTGCTCCCCGCTCCTGCGGCCCTTCCAGCTCCGCCCGCCGGCTTCGGGGATTGTCGGCGGGCGGCCGACCTCTGAGTACAGGAGCCCCCCTGTCGTACCGCCACGGAACCATGACCGCCTACTCACACCACGGATGCCGGTGTGACCGGTGCCGTGCATCCCGAGCCGCCGCCGGGCGCCACCAGCGCGCCCAGCGTGCGCGAAAAGCGGCACGTGACCCGAGCCTGGTTCCGCATGGCACGGTGAACGGCTATTCCAACTGGCGGTGCCGGTGCGACCGCTGCCGTGCCGCCCAGAGGGACTATGTGCGCGCCTACCGCGCCCGCACGTGATGACCGGCGAACGCCCCCCGATCACGAATGTGAGGACATGACCCCTGCTGACCCCCGCCGCCAGAGGTCACGAACGTGATCATCGGCGACGTCCACGGCACCGCCATTCAGGCAGGGGAGATCTATGCGGACATCCACGTGGGGCCCGCGGGGACGGACCTCGTTCCGCTCACTCCGCAACGGCAGCTCCCCCGCCGCCGGCCGCAGGCGTCCCGGACGCCGTCCTCGACCGGCTTCGGGGCCTGGTCGACGGGCTCCCGGCGGACGGGCTCCGCCTGGTCGTCATCGCGGGGCCCGCCCGGGTAGGGAAGACCGCGCTCGCGCTGCAAACGGCGCACGACCTGATCGACGATGCCCCCGGCACGGCGGCGGACGGGGAGCTGTACTGCGATCTCGGCGGACCCGCGGACCCCACGGACCCGCGGGACCTGCTCTACCAGCTCATCCGGTCCATGGGCGCCCCCCGGTGGGACATCCCCGACACCCTCGCGGCTCGGGCCGCCACATGGCGGGCGCTCACCGACGGGCGGCGCCTGGTGGTCCTGCTCGATGACGCCATGAGCGCGGCCCAAGTCCGAACCCTGTTGCCCGGAGCCGGGGCGCACCTGGTGCTCGTGACCACGCGCCTCGAACTTCCGGGTCTCGTCGCGAATGGCGCCCACTACCTGACTCCCTGACCACACGACAACGGAAGGACAGCGGATGGCAGACGACGGAACCCCATCGAGGCGCGAACTCACCCGGGCGGTAGGGGACATCATCGGTCGCCTCAAGTCGACCGACCCCGAGGTGCGCGCTGGCGCTGCGGAAGAGGCGGAGCGCGTTCGGGAGCTGTTGAACGCCCCGGTGGACGACGAATGACCGCACGACGGTGGCCGGGCGGGGTGGCGATGGTGCTCGATGTGCCGTGGACGGAGGAAGAGCGGGCCGCCATGGTCGAGCTCGAACGCGAGTTCCCGGACGTACGCCTGTGGCGGTCTATCGACCCCGTCACCGGTACCCGGTGGCACGCCCGGCTCGGCGACGGCTCCGAGATCGTGCGCGCAAGCCCCTACCTGCTGCGGAAGACGCTCGCCGACCGCCAGCGCTGACCCACGATGGGAATTGGCCCCGACCGCGCTTCGGCGCGGCTGGGGCCGTCGTGTATCCCCGATGGGCGCGGCCGTGGTGCGGTTCGGTTCGGGCTGGACATTCACCGAATCTCAGCACAGAAAGAGCTTGCGTGTGTACTCTCAGTTGTCGCTGAGGTTCATGCCCCGCACCAATGGCACTGATCCCACACGCCCGTGAAGCAGGCCGACCGCCCGATCCGGAAGGACCATCATGCCCGCTTTGCCACCCATCGGCGCCGAGATCCCGCGCTCCATGATCGCCGTCAACTCCTCCCTCACCTACCAGGGCACCCCCCACACCCTGGACTTCCGCGGAGGCATCAAGAAGCGCGTGGACGTCAACCCGGTCGACCCCATCAACAGCGTTAGGCTGCGGACCGTGGGCTTCAGGCTGACCGGGGAGCACGACAGCCTGGGCACAGTGACCATCGAGCAGAACGACATCGACGCCGATGTGCAGAGCCTTCTGACGCTTACCAGGCAGTTCCCGCCCGAATTCATCGACCGTGACGTGCTGTCGTTCAGCCTGACGTTCGGCTCCGACGACGAGCCCATCATCCTCACCACCAGGGAACCGATGGTCCTCACCGCCAAGCTCACGCAGTATCCCCCGCGTGGCGACCTTTACCAGTTGGAAAAGCCCGTTGAACTGGTGAGCCTCGACGACGGTGACAAGGTGGTGGCCGTCCTGGACGCGCTCCCCCTCAAGACCGGCGGACTGTAGCCGAATCGGGCACGAGTCAGCCTCCCCAGCTAACCGCGTGCGCGCTGGGGGCCTTCGGGTGCCCCCGATCGGCGCGGCCGTGATGCGGCGCGACCACCCCAGGGTCACCGCCGGCGGCGCCCCGGTGACGGCCGACGTCGAGTAGCCGCCGGACATGACGAAGTGCCCCCGCCCACCATGAGGTGAGCGGGGGCGTTCGCTGTTCAGGCCGCGATGGTCTGGTTGTCGGCGGTCGTGCTGTTGTTGGTCGACAGGTTGTCGGCATCGGTGGTCGGCACGACCACACCGCCGGACGTCTGCCGGGCGACGTTCCCGAAGAGCTTCATGTAGTGGCAGGTGTTCGTGATGTTGATGCCCGCGGAGCCCGTGCCGCGCACGCGGTTGTCGGCGATGGTGGAGTGCTCGGTGCCGGTGGAAACCTGCATGCCGTACCCGGTCGCGCCGTTGACCGTGTTGTCGGCAATGAGCAGGTCCGACCCGGCGAACAGATGAATGCCGTTCGAGCCGGCGCCGCGGATGACGTTCCGGTGCACGGTCACGTCGGTGGCCGTCCCGGCGGCGAGCTGCCGGGAGTCGACGGAGATCCCCGACCCGGTCGGGCTGCTGATGGAGTTGTCGGCGATCACCCCGGCGCGGGTCGAAAGCTGGCTGATGGCCGTCGACCCGATCGCGTTGAGCACGTTCCGCGCGATGCTGTACGTGGTGACGTTCGAGATCCGCAGACCGACCGTGCCGGAGCCGTCCACCACGTTGTCACCCACGACGACCTCGGTCACCAGACCCGTGGTCTCGCCCTCGACGATGATCGCGCCGACCGAGGTCGACGGCGCACCCGCGATGGTGGCGGTGTCGTTCACGATGTTGTTCGTGATGACGATTCCGGAGAGCCGCTGAGACCCGGTGATCGAGCTGCCGTCCGGCCTCGTGCGGTCCGCGGCCTTCGAGGAGTCGAGCGACCGCACCCAGATGCCGGCCCCGCACTGCCTGATCGTGTTCGCCGAGATGATGGCGTCGCGCCAGGTGTACGCCCCCACGGCGTACTCGCGCGTGGCCTCGATGTGGTTGCCGATGACGCGGATGTCGCTGTGCTGCTGGTCCGGGCTCGCGGAGTGGGAGCCGATGCCGCGCCCCCACGGGCCCGAGCCGGGCGTGCCCGACGTGGTGACCGTGCAGCCGGTGATGACCACGTCTCGGCACGGGGTGGCGTCGTAGGGCCCGAACCCGCCGAACACGCTCTGCCTGAACGCGCCATCGAGCTGGATCGCTTCGGAGAAACCCCGGTCCCCGACGCTGTCGACGAACCCGGCGCACGTCACGCGCTCGACCTGAAGCGTCTCCGTGCTGTTGGCCTCGATGGCGTGGTAACCCGGGACGTCGAGGATGACCGTGTCCCGGATGGTCACCCGGCGGGCGTGCCCGATGCTGATCACCATGTTGTGCTGGCCGACCACGGTCCCGTTCGCGTTCCACGTGCCGCCCTCGATGAGCAGGTCCCCATGACCGGAGTACCCGCCGTAGTTCTGGTCGGCGTCGCCGTTGAGCAGCATCGTGCCGGGCGCGTCGCGGCGGATGACTGCGTCGGGGGCGAGCCACAGGTGCGTGCCGCGGTAGATCCGGAGCGGGCCCGACCGGATCGAGTACAGGCCGCCGGGCACCCACACGACCCCGCCCCCGGCCGCGCCGGCGTCGGACAGCGCCGCCTGAATCGCGGCGGTCGCGTCCGTGGCGCCGGTGGGGTCGGCGTCGTAGGCGACGACGTCGCGGACCCCGGTCATGCCCCCGCCGCCGGGGCCGCCCGGGGGGAGCTGGGCGGCGGGGACACGCCCGGTCATGTCGAGGGTGGCGATCCCGCCCGGCGCACCGCGCGAATTCTCCAGCCCCACCACGCGCCCGGCGAGCCCTGCGTGCTGGGTCTCCAGGCTGGTCACCCGGGCCGGGGTGTCGGCCGGGGCCAGATGCACGCGGCCGACACCGGGAATGCTGCCGTCTGGGGAGCCGATGAGGAACAGGTGCGGGACGTCGGCGGGGTCGATCCATCCGGGCAGGGAGATGTACCCCCACGCGTCGCACTCCAGCAGCCCGCCGGGGATCAGGGCGCCGTCGAGGGTGCGCAGGTCGGTCACCTGCTGCCCGCCCTCGGCGGCGTCCCAGACGGACGCCTGGGCGTAGGGGATCGGGCGGCCGTCTTGGGTTTCGGCTCGCCAGGTGCCGCGCAGGTAGGTCCGCGCCATCAGGCATCACCACCGGGGGCGGCGTTGGCCGGGGCGCCTTCGAGGCGCCGCTGTACCCATGCGGCGAGCGCGGTCACGGCCGCGGTCCCGGCCGCCGCGGCGAGGGTCGCCCAGTCGATGACGGAGCCGGGGACGACCTGGTCGAGGATGACGGCGCGACGGCGACCAGGACGACGGAGATGAGGCCCTGAACCGCGGTGCGGAGGGCGCGGGTGCGGGCGTCGGCGGCCGTCTCGCTGCGGCTTCCGGGCGTGGGGTTCGGGGATGCGTGCACGGTTCCTCCAGGAACGACAAAGCCCCGGCCGTCGGCCGGGGCGGGCAATTGGTTTTCACGCGAAGTGTCGCGGGTGACTCTGGACTGCGGGTCATGTGCGGTTGGGCGGGATCAGGGTGCGATGGGATGAGGTGGCCTCACTGGAGGGCCTGCTCCGCGATCATGATCGGCAGTGGTGCCATCAGGTACGCGACGCCCACGAGTCGCCAGCGTGTGTGCGCGAAGCGCCGCGACCACGACAGTCCCAGCACGGCCAATGCGATCACACCCACCCCCATGGCGCACCACCACACGAGTTCCCGCCATGTGCCTGTGCCGCCTGAATCGGAGATGCCCAGCGCCATGAACATCATGAAGTACCACTCGGCGAATGCCAGGGGGACCGCCAGCACGGTCAGGCCGGCGTGGGCGGCATACGCCCATACGGGTGGGTGCGGGTCCTTGGCCTGTTCGCTGGGATCGCTCATGCGCTTAGCGTGACGCCCGTCGCGGCCGTCCGCCTGAGTACGCCTACTCGTTTCCATCAGGTGTGCGGTAACCCTCAGCCTGAGGGTGATCATCCTCCACGCTCGGCCGATCGGCCGGGGCGGGTGGATGGTGGTGAGGCCAGCACGGGTCAGAGGTGTGCCTTGATGAACTGCGACATGATCTGCTTCGCCGCAGCGCCCGTAATGCGGTCGCCGAAGTTCTGCTTGCTGCCCTCGGCCTCGCGGGCGGCGAGCACAGCCTTCGAGGTGGCCGGGCCGTAGTCGCCGTCGATCCCGGCGGCGCCGACCGAGTGACCCCCCTTGGTCAGCAGCTCTTGCAGGTACTTCACGCGCTCTCCGCGGTCTCCCTGCCGTAGTCCGACCATGTCGTCATCCCCTTCGGTGGGTGAGGTGGTGGGCATGCCGTCGCGCACCCAGTCGTAGAGGCGGGCGCCGGGGCATGACGTCGAGAAGCCGTCCCGGTGGCCCAGGACGTCGAGCTGTCGACCGGTGCGGCGGTTGGCTTCGGCGTACAGCTCGGCGACCGCGGCCAGGGCCGCCGAAGAGGGCAGAGCCCGGGAGTAGGTGCCGATGACGCACACCCCGAGCGCCGACGTGTTGTGGCCGGGGCAGTGGGCGCCGGCGGTCGTCCACCCACGCCCCTCGTAGATCCGCCCGTCGTCGGAGATCAGGAAGTTGTATCCGACGTCGGACCAGTTGCGGGCCGGGCCCATGTGGAACGCCTGGATCTGGGCCGGTGTCTGGGTGGTGGGGCCGTCTGAGTGGTGGACCATGAACCCGCGGCGCGCGGACAGCGCCACCGTGGTCCGGGATCGTGGCGGGCGTGCGCCCCAGCGGGCGCGGCTGATGATGTCGACCATGCGGTGTACCTCCTGGGCATGGGTGAGACCCGGCGCACGGCCGGGGCAGTGGTGGGCGGGTCAGGCGAGCAGGGCGACACCGATCGACACGGCGGCACTCACGACCAGGGCGAGAATCGACACGACGATCCCGATCGTCCGCGCGCTGCCGGCCTGGCGTCGTGCGAGGTCGTCACGGGTGACCGCGAACCGTTCGAGCGCATCCACGCGGCTGTCGAGGGCGGCGAGCTGCTCGGCCTGGCCGTCCACGCGGCGGTCCTGCTGGTCGAGCCGCTGAAGGATGACGTCGAGCTGGCCGCGGGTCGCTGCGAAGTCCGTGCGGACGTTCGCGAACCCCTCGTTCACCGACCCCTGGAGACCGAGGATCGCGAGCTGTACCCGGTCCGAGAGCTGGTCGTCAGAGCCCATCACGTCGTCTCCGTGATGGCGACGTTCCCAGCGACCGACGCCGTCACCCCCGACGCGATGTTGCCGTCCGTCCGTGCGGTAGGCGCGCATCTGCACACCCACCGACCCCAGCTCGACGGAGCCGCGGAGCCGCCCGGCGGTGTCGTAGGCCAGCAGGGCGAGCGCGTTCGGGCCCACCCAGAAGTACGAGGCGCCGACCTGGATGCGCACCCCCATGTCGCCCAGGTACTCACCCGCGCTGATGACGGCCGTATCCGACTGGCCGGGAAGCGCGTACTCGATCCTGGGGTACAGGCCGCCGGGGTCGGGGTCGATGGTGATCTGGGAGGACCCGGTGTCGCCGACGATGACCCGGCCGCCGCGCACGTGAAGACCACCGTTCGACACTCCGGCGTGGCGGGTGCGCGGCGCGGTCTCCAGCGCGCGCAGGCGCCGAAGGATGTCGTCGAGGGTCCGGCGCAGCCATCCCGCATCGCGGGGGGCGTTCTGGTTGCCCATCAGCGGGCCTCCTCAAGGGTCAGGGTGGTGGTCTCGGTGGGGGCGGGCACGGTGCGCATGCCGATGACCCGCACGTCGCGCTCGATGGGCCCGGCCGGGAACCTGGCGGGGTCGTCGATGCGCAGCCGCACCCAGTCGCCCACGCTGACGGGCGGGCGGCCGACCAGCTCGGCGGCGGGGATCTCGGCGGGGCCGCGGCGCCGCGCCAGCTCCGCGCCCGCCTGCGCGCTCAAGGTGCCGAGCTGGGAGGTGGACTTGTTCGCTGCGGCGGCCTCGATGAGCGGGTACCCGTCGACCAGGGCCCTGCGGTCGACGGCCTCACTCCACCGCATCTCTGATTCCTCGCCGGCGCCGAGCGATGCCACGTAGGTGGCGGTGTCGGACGCGTCCTCGTCCCAGTCGTAGCCGCTGATCGTGCCCGGGTACTCCAGGACGAAGGTGTCAGGGCCGGGCGGGCGGCCGAGCCGCGGGTATCCGAGGACCAGACGCCGCCGCGCCTGCCCGCCGGTGGTCAGGTAGGGGTCGGTGCGCCACTCGAAACCGTCGACCAAGTCGGCGAGCTGGTCGAGGCGTTCGAGGTAGTCGGCGAACTCGTACCCCTGGTAGGACGAGTCGGTTTCGCCGTCCGCGGGCACGTGCCGGTCGGCCACGGCCGGGAGTGCCCACGAAGGGTCGGCGGTGAGTGGGAGTTCGTCCGCAGGAAGGGGGTACGCGCTGACCAGGGCACGGCCACGGTCCGTGTCCCGTTACCGGACCAGCTCGTTGCTCAACTCCGGGAGCACCACGCCACCCAAGAGACGGAGCGCGCAGCCGCGGGCGAGGCGTGGGAAGGGGGCCGGTGGGGGTTGGTGTTCGCCGACCCGATCGGCCGACCGATCCAGCCGCGCGCGGACTACGTGGCACCAGGTCTTGGCCGCGGCCGGGGTCCCGCCGGCGCGGGTACACGACGCTCGCCACACCTCGGCGACGCTCCTGCTGGCGCAAGGGGAGGACATCCGCGCCGTACAGCACATCCTCGGCCACTCCTCGCTTTCGCAGACGCAGCGCTACACCCACGTGACGCGGTCGGTGGCGCGGTCGGCGGCAGCGCGGATGGGGGAGGCGCTGTGGTCGCATCCGAAGAAGCCGGACCGCGTATGAGGGGTAGAGGGCTGTAGGCCGCTGTGGACTGCAACCCGAACTGCAACCCCCAACAAGAATGACGCCCCTCCGGAACGGAGAAGCGCCAGTTCAGATGCTGTAGGGCCCCAGGGGATCGAACCCTGAACCCGCGGATTAAAAGTTTGCTAAATAGCTGCCGTTGGCGTTCATCCTGTGCTGCTTCGTTCCATTTTATGCCCGCTGCGCTGCCACCCCATGCCAAGCAACGCCGCCCGACACCGCCCTGCTTCCATGACCACCGAGCACACGCGGAGCACGCGTTCGCTACTCGGTCCGGATTGACCCTAATGGACGATATCAGGGGAATTGAGTTCCTGTGCTTACAATGCGAATACTCGAAGTCCGGTTGGAAGATCTGATGTCCCCGATTGATGGAATTCTGGGGATTTGAGATGAATCAATTTCGGGGAGGCTGAATTCTTTTCACGTGGGCGATGACTGTGGTGTATGGTGTCGCCACGTGCGAATAGAACGGCCCCAACGGGTGCGCTAACACCCTGCCGGGGCCTGACTCCAACATCCTGACGAGACCAGGAGTAGAGCTAATGCTGGACTTTATCATTCTTTGCGTGTGCGCTGTGGTCGTCACCGCGACTCTCATCGCCTCCGATCTCCCTTAGCCCGAGTTGGACTCGCCATCGGGCTCGGTGCTGGAAGTCCCTTCGCTTGAGCTTCCCCCACTGACCGGCCACGGGCCGCGAGGACGGCCCCGGGTATCTCTCCGTGTCCGCGCGTACGCGCCCACTCCTGTCCTTCCGGAAGCGGCGGTGCTCCCGCAGCGTGATCCGGGCTGTGTCCGCCCTTTCACCGAGTTCTCGCCCCGGGACTTCATCGGGCTGAACGCCGGGCGGAACGATGAGGAGCCATCCGCCGCTGCCCTTCCCCGAGTGCTGGCGGGTTTGCAGGCGTTGTAGCCCTACAGGATCGAAGCCCTCTGTTGTTAGCGCAATTGAGGGCTTTCCTCATGTCCGGGTTTCTCGTCTCGGGCTTTCACAGCGGTCGAAGCGAAGAGCTGCCAGCAGAACAGGAGACGCGTGATCTGCGGCAACAGAGGTTCTCGAAGTCTTTGGCCACACGGAGTTCTCCGGCGCTACGCTGCCGCGGGTAGGCAGTGGTCCGAGGGAGTGGTGGGATGCGGGAGATCGAGGCGAAGTACCGGGTGCCCAGCGGCGACGTCGAGGCGGTGCTGGCCGCCTTGAAGACGTGCGGCTTGGCGGTCTCCGATCCGGTGCACCAGGACGACCAGGCGTATGCGCAGGCGGGCTGGGAGTACGGGATGCCGAAGGTGGGCGCCACCTTCGCCCGGTTGCGCACCACGCGCGAGGGCCACGTGTTCACGGTGAAGCGGCCGGTGTCCGGCGAGATGGACTGCGTGGAACACGAGACCGCGGTGGCCGACCGGGGGGAGATGCACGCCGCGCTCGCCGAGATGGGGTTCCGGCCCACGGTGCGCATCGTGAAGACCCGGCGCACCGCCTCGGCGGCGGCGGTGTCGGTGTGCGTGGACGAGGTCGATCATGTCGGCCTCTTCATCGAGGTCGAGACCGTGGTGGCCGATGACCGCGACGGGGTGGCGGCGCAGGCCGAACTGGACACGTTCGTCCGAGGGCTCGGGCTGGACGTCGAGCGGACCACCGACACCTATGACTCGCTCGTCCGCGCCGCCACCTCTTAGAACAGGGTCGGAGCGCCGCTCTCGGCGGGGTTTTCGGTCTCCAGCAGCCTGACGGCGTCCGGCCGCAGGCCGACGGCAACGGCGGAATGGTCGGTCAGCGCGCGGCCTTCGCGGGTTTCGTGGAGGTAGGCCGATGCGGTGAGGCGCCCGGCCAGGGCCGCACCGACGTGGACGTAGTCATAGCGGTAGCCGTCGCCGGTCCGCCCGACCCAGGAATGCGGGTGGTCCCGTGGGTGGATGCGGGTGTGGGCGTCGACCAGCCCCACCTTCTCGAGTTCTTCGAGGAGACCGTACTCGTAGGCGGCGAATCCGGGATGGCGGGGCTCGTGGGTGCGGGCGATGACGTTGTAGTCTCCCGCGATCACCAGGTGTTCCCGCTGGTCGGCGGGTAGCCCCCGCACGGCGGCCAGCACGGTGGTGATGAATTCCTGCTTGCTGCCGTCGGTCTTGTTGTTGGGAACGTAGAGGCCGAGGACGCCGATACGCGGGCGGGTATCCAGCAGGGTGTAGACGGCGCGGCCGGGGATGCTCACGCCGGCGAACTCCGGCCGGTGCCCGCCGGCGATGGCGACGCGGCTGAGGATCGCTGCGCCGCGCTGCCCGCTCGCTCCTTGCGTGTGGACGACCTCCCATCCGGCTTTGGTGTAGCGGTCGAGGAGTAGGGCGGTGCCGGGGCCGGTGCTGGTCTCGCTGA
This sequence comes from Nocardiopsis mangrovi, assembly GCF_042653925.1. Classification (NCBI taxonomy): domain Bacteria; kingdom Bacillati; phylum Actinomycetota; class Actinomycetes; order Streptosporangiales; family Nocardiopsidaceae; genus Nocardiopsis; species Nocardiopsis mangrovi. Next base: position 64,192 of record NZ_JBHSFQ010000031.1, on the reverse strand, counting down.
GCGCGATGACCTGGTCGTCGCGGTCGGCGAGCCAGTCCAGGATGCGCGTGGCGCGCGGTTCGGCGGCGGCGCCGATGTTGAGGGTCAGGACGGAGATCACGCCGGATCGCTCCTTGCTGCGAAGGGGTCGGGGAGACAACGGAGGATGCGCCCGGCGATCTGGCCGGGGGGCAAGCCGCGGCAGTCAATGGCGGCCTGGTTCCATCCGCGCGCGGCCAGGAAGCTCCGGGCGTCGCGGTACAGCCCGAGTTCCAGTTCGATGCCGCCTTCCTTTTCCAGGCGTGACAGCGTAGTGCGCGCGGCGAGCCGAGCGCCGATGGTGTCGGGATCGTCCTCCAGGTAGACCGTCAGGTCGGGTGCGGAGGCGTGCCGGTTGTACTCCCAGATCTCGGCGGCGGACAGGCCGTCGATGCGCTGGAGGACGAGAGAGGAGGGGACGTAGCGGTCGCTGACGACGTGAGTTCCACCGCGCAGGGCCGGTGTGATCTCGTGTGCGATGTGGATGTAGCGGTCGGCGGCGATCGCCAGTGCGAGTGCTCGGCCGATGAGTCCGTTCTCCTGGGAGCGCGCCAGCCGGCCGAGTGGGGTGTCGGTGGGCTCGGTGGTCGTGTGTACCGGGTCGCCGATGCCCAGGCGGGCGGCGATCGCGGCGACGGTGGTGGTCTTGCCGACCCCGTTGGGGCCTTCCACCACGATGAAGAGTGGCTTCACCGGGTGCTCACCGGGAGCAGGCGGGCCGTCTCCGGCACGACGGGACACTGCTCGGTGTCGACGTCGCCGATGAGGCCGCCATTGGCCACGACGGCGGCCGGACAGCCCTTGCCGCACTGCGTCTCCATCTCGCATGAGCGGCAGGTCGGGTTGTTCCCGACCTGGTAGCGGGAATGGAAGTCGTAGCCGTCCAAGGGGTCGGCGACGTCGTGGGTGAGGATATTGCCGGTGAGGAAGTCGGTGTCGGGATAGCGCGAGACGGGGTTGCGGGCGGCGAAGACGAGGTAGGGGCACACCGCCGTCTGGCCGTCGCTGAAGACGTAGATCAGTTTCCCGGCGTCGCATCCGCCGAGCGGCTTGTCCTCGTTGGGGAAGCGGATGTCGACCAGTTCAACCTGGTCGGCGAAGCGGGCGGTGACCGCGCGGATCGCGTTCATCTTCTCGGTGTCGGCGGCCAGCTGACCCTTGGACTTGATGCCGCGGCCGAAGCTCGACAAGGGGTTCATGAGGACGTACTTCGCGCCGATCTCGGCGGCGAACGCGCACAGGTCGGCGAACTCCTCGGGATCCGTCAGCGTGTTCGGGGTCGACAGCAGCCCTTGGAGCAGCCCCGCCTGCGCGAAGGCGCGGGCGGTGGCCACGGTGGTGGTGAACGAGCCCCGATTGCCGCGGAACTTGCCGTGCGAGTCGGCCCGGAACCCGTCGAACGAGATGTTGACGTGCACGTCCCCAATCTCCGCCAGGCGCTCGATCTGGGCCCGGCCGGTCTGGGTGGCGTTGGTGCAGATGCCCAGCGGCATGCCGGCCTCCGCCACGGCCTCGCAAATGCCCATGATGTCGGGGTGTACGAAGGGCTCCCCTCCGGTCAGAGTGATGCGCTCGACACGGGCGGCGCGCAGCCGCGGCAGCACCTTGCCGGTGATGTCGGCCAGTGACATGTCGGCGCCCTCCTTCGTGGAGGAGACGAAGCAGTGGGCACAGTGCAGGTTGCAGCGCTCGGTGATCTGCACGAGGGCCTTGCGGCCATCGCCCCCGACGCTGGTGCGGAAGTAGCAGGACGCGGCGTGGGTGTCGACGAGCAGGGATCGCTTCATGTGATGCTCCAGGGTCACGGGAGAGCGGATGGGGACGAAGGCCCCGAAGGTCGGTTCGCGGTGATCTCGCACCAGGCGTAGGTGCGCCGGTCGCCGATGCTCAGGCCCCACCGCCGGGAGACCGCCGCGAGGAGGTAGAGACCGCGGCCACGGTCGGCGTCGGGCGGGGGAAGGCAGGGCATCGGAGCCGTCAGAGCGCCGTCCGTTCCGGGGTCGGTGACGGAGAGCCATACGCTCTGGACCAGGCGCCGAACCCGCACGGTGGCCAGGCCGCCGCGGGAGTGTCTGACGGCGTTGGCGAACATCTCAGCGGCGGCCAGTTCCACAGAGCCGTGTGCGTCGGCCGAGAGCGGGCTCGCTGTCTTGATGACCCACGCGCGCACCTCCGGTGCCTCTTTGCTGTGCACGTGGAAAAGCCGACCCGATCCGTCCCCCAAGGGAGAGAACGGCATGTGATCCGCTGCCATGGTGGCCCCCGCATCTTGCGTGACTGCCGCGTGGGCCCAATCTCAGCGGGATAGCCTGCGGGTCACCAGGGCTTTGCAGCAGTGGTGGCGCTTAACGTGCTCAACCGAGGCTCCGAGGGAGTTGAGGCCCCATGCCCCCCGCATCGGCTCGTCCCGACAACGAGGCTCTGCGCGCAGTGATCGCCGAATCCGGGTTGTCCTACCGGGCGCTGGCCGGCCGCGTACGATTGGTCGCCGCCGAGAACGGCGAGAACGTGAACACCAACTCGGCGGCCATCAGCCATTGGGTGCAGGGCACTCCTCCGCGCCCCGCGACCGCCACCTATCTCACCGAAGCCCTGAGCCGCGCGGTGGGCCGGATCGTCTCTGCCACGGAGATCGGGGTAGCGTCTGCATCGGACGCGCCGCCGAACACCCTCGCCCTGGCAGGCGATCCGGTGGCCGCACTCGCCGAGATCGGGAGGTCGGACGTGGACCGGCGCGAGTTCCTCACCTCCGCGGTGTACTCGGTCAGCGCGCTAGCGCTGCCCTTGGCGCCTGAGGCGGCCACCGACGCGGCACAGCGCGGAACCCGCTCGCGAGCGGGAGGCACCGTCGGCGCGCGCGAGGTCGATGCCGTCCGCGATATCACCGACGCGTTCACACGGTCCGACGAACGGCTGGGTGGCGCGGTCAGCCGTTCGGCCGTGGTGGAGTACCTCGTCTCCGACGTCGCCGCCTACTGCAAGGGCCGATTCGCCGACGATCAGGCGCGGCGCAGCATGTTCGGGGCCGCGGCCGAGCTGGCCTACCTGGCGGGGTGGAAAGCACACGACGCCGGACGCCGGGGCCTTGCGCAGCGCTACTATCTGCACGCCTACCAGCTCGCGGACGAGTCCGCGTCCCCGCACGCCGCCTATGTGCTGCGCATCCTCGCCCACCAGGCGATGGACACAGGGGTGAGCGAGCACTGCGTCGACCTGGCCGACGCCGCGCTCGCCCGCGTCAAGGGCCGGACTTCTCCCGAGACGGAGATGCTGTTCCACCTCACCGCCGCGCGCGCCCACGCCGCCGAACGCAACACCCGCCCGGCCCTGCGCGCGCTGGCCACCGCTGAGAAGCTGATCGACCAGGCCGGGCAGGACGAGTCGCCCCGGTGGGCCAGCCTCGGAGGCCCGGCCGAGGCCCGGCTGACCAACCAGGGCGGCAAAGCCCTGACGGCCCTCGGCGATCTGATCGGCGCCGAGGAGCAGTACCGCCGCTCGGCCGCGTGCTGGAACCCGGCCACCCACCCCCGCATCCACGCCCTCACTCTGGCCGATCTCGGCGAAGCCCAGGTCCGCCGCGGCCACCTCGGGGAAGCGTGTGACACCTGGTCCACCGCGCTGGACAGCATGGCCGGCGTGCGCTCGGCACGGGCCCGCGACGCTGTGGCCGATATCCGCGCCCACATACGCACCTACCGCGGGCGCGGCGTGCCTGAAGCGGCCCGGCTCGACGCGAGGGCCGCGCGATGGCAGCGGGACCACACGGCGGCCCAGAGCTGACCCGACGCTCCGTCTGGTGGTTCTCATGACGGTTTCAGGACGCAACGGGAGCCGTTGCCGGTGTGCAGGCTGATGGTTCTCACGGGTGATGTGGTGGATGGATCGCTGAGGTGGCCAGGTTGCTTCATGCGGCGTGTGCCCCCTGGTGGTAGCCGTGAAGTCGGGTGGCGAGATGCGTTCGCTCCGGGCCATGACGATGGGTTCGGGGCCAGGCGGAAGCACTGCTCTGGGTCGTTCACCGACAGCTCCCTGGGGGAAAGGACGTAGCGGGCGATCTGCCACAGGCCCCGGGCCGACCGAAGTCGACACGCTGACTTGACAGGGAACGGCCGTTGGATGACGTCCGTCGCCTACTCGGGGTCGGCGCAGAGCTGGGAGATCAAGGCGCTGCGGGCCCATGCTTCCCACGTGTCCGGTGACCAGTCGCGGTCGCGGACGAAGATCAGGTAGAGCTGGGGGCTGAGCAGGCCGAACAGCAGGTCCGCCGCCATCTCGACAGAGAGGCCGGGGCGGGCGTCGGGCTTACCGGCCAGGGCTTCGGCCGCTGCGTAGTGCACGGTGTAACGCGGGTCGGGGCCTTGCGGCCATTGCGCGGCGATCTCAGGGTCGGTGGCCGCGGCAGCCGCGATCAGCGGCATGATCGGGGCGACCCGGCCCAGGATCTCGCGGGTGCCGCGGACGTGCGCGCGCAGTTGCCCGGCTGCGGTGGGCTCGGCACACGCGGCGCGAAACCATTCACGATCCATGGTGGCGACAGACTCGGTGTCCCCGGCGATGGACGTGTCGACGACGTCTTTGAACAGCGTGCGCTTGTTGCGGAAGACGAAGTAGACCGTCTGGACGGCCACGCCCGCCCGGTCCGCGACCTCCTGCAGGCTCGTCGCCCCGTAACCTCGCGCGACGAACAGCTCGCGAGCCGCCTCGACGACCTTTTCACGGGTGCGGCGCGAGCGCTCGGCCCGCTTGTCCGGCCCCTTGACTCGATCCATATTGCGAGTATATCTCTAGAGTATGTCACTAGAGTTCAACTCTAAATTCTTGGAGGAGACAGTGAACCGGCCCATCACCACCCGGAATCCAGATCCGGACCTGACCTCACCGCAGCGAGACCAGGAGGAGGAGTCCGTCCACCGCGCACTGGAGCGTTACTACGACGCCGGCAAGCCGCCGTGGGACACCGGCGTGACACCGCCCGAGTTGGTCGCCCTGGTTGGGGGGCACAGTGCGCTGCAGCCCGGCCGTGCCCTCGAACTCGGCTGCGGTACGGGGACCAACGCCATCTACCTCGCACGGCACGGCTGGGAGGTGACGGCCGTCGACCTGATCGACCGCGCCGTCGACCAGGCTGGGGAGAGGGCCGAGGCGGCGGGAGCGGCGGTACGGCTGCTGCGCGGAGACGCCACCCGCCTTGACGAGCTGGACGCGCCCGGTCCCTTCGACCTGTTCTTCGACCTGAGCTGCTACTGCGGGATCCCGCTGCACCGCCGCGACGCCTACGCTGCCGGGCTCACCCGCCGCGCCGCTCCCGGAGCACGGCTGCTGATGTTCGGGTACGGCCCTGAGCCGCTCGACAATCCGATCCCCGAGGTCACGTCGTGGGCGGCGGGCGTCACAGCCGATGAACTCCGCGCCGGGTTCGCAGGGTGGGAACTACTCGATGTCACGCCGGGCACCAACTCGGTGCCGACCTTCTGGTTCACGCTGCGCCGTGACGCCTAGAGAGTCGGTCATGTGGCCCGTCCCCCGACATCGCCCGGCTGGGTGGGCGTGGGGAACCGTGACGGGCGGGGCATGGCACCGTGGGGTGGCCCGCCCTGCCGCGTTACGGGCGTTTCGCGGGGGCGGTGGGTGTGCGTGCCGACAGTGGGGTGTCGGGGCGTTCGGTGACGGCTGCGAGTTCTACCAAGAGGTGCTCTGACCTGCGGGAACGACTGGGTCCGAACTGCGGAGCACACGAGGAGCACACATCGGCCGGATCGGGTGTCTGGTTTGTGGTCGGCACATCGTCTGACCTGCGAATTCGTGGTAGGGCCCCAGGGGATCGAACCCTGAACCCGCGGATTAAAAGTCCGCTGCTCTGCCAGTTGAGCTAAGGCCCCGCGAAGGTTCCAGATCGTCTGGGGATACTTCGCCGCGGCGAGTCTACCGGAGTGGCCGGGTGGTTGCACGGTGCGTGGAGGCGGCTTGGCGGTGGGGAGAGGGTGGGTGCGGACGCGGGTGATGGGGGGTGAGAGGAGGGTGCGAGGCGGGTGTGTGGCGGGCCCGGGCGGGATGGGTGGTGGGGGCCGCGGGAGGTGGGAGGGAGGTGGTGAGGGCGGACATGTAGGCCGCGGGAGGGTGTCAGGGTCGGGGTCAGGGGTGGGCCAGGGGCGTTCCCGATGGGAAAGGGGGCGCTCGGCGGGCAGGCTGTAGGTATGAATGAGAACTTCGGCAAGAAGAGCCTTCGGCGCAGTGGCAGCCAGCGGATTCTGACCGGCGTCTGCGGGGGGATCGGGGAGTACGTCGGTGTCGACGCCAACCTCGTGCGGCTGGCGTTCGCGGTCTTCACCCTCCTGGGCGGGAGCGGGGTGCTGCTGTACGTCATCGCGTGGCTGGTCATGCCCGAGAGCGCCACGGGGACGTCGCTCGTCGAGCACATCATCCGGAACTTCCAGGGCAAGAGGTCGAACCTCTGATGTGGTCGCTGAGAGCCAGGCCAGGGTATGTTTCGCGGCTCCACCGCGATCGCGACGAGAGGTCGGGGGAGCCGTGCCCGGGGCCGAACGGGGCCGACCAGGGTGGGTCCGCGGTGAAGGACGATTCCCGCGCGTCGGCGTCGCCGACGGGGAAGCGGTCCGACCGCTGATGCCCCCTCCTCCGGAGGTCGTCACGGTCGCTCAGGGGCGCGTCGGCTTCGCCGGCCGCCTGGCATCCGGCCGGCCCCTTGAGGGATGGGCGGGTCGCCGGGTGCGGGTGGGGTCAGGCGTCCGTGTCGGGTTCCGATCGGCGCGGGGCCGGGGCCGCGGATGTGGGGTCCTCGGGGGTCGTCGAGGGGGTCGGTGCCGGTGCCGGTTCCGGTGCGGGGTCGGCGGAAGCGGATTCGGCCGGAGGCGGGTGCATGAGGGCGATCGTCCCGGTGGACAGCCGGGACCACGGGAACGCCAGGGCGAGTGCGCCGGCGATGCCGAGGATGCCCGCTGTGGTGACGACCACGTGGGTTCCGGCGGTCTCGGCCAGGAGACTCGCCAGCGCGATGCCGATGCCCTGGGCCGCCTGGAGGCCGGCGGCGACCAGGCCGAACGCCAGGCCGCGGCCCTCTGCGGGGACGCAGAGCACGAACGCGGCGTTGGCGACGATCTGATACGACGCGGTCATCCCGGAGAACGCGAGCAGCGCCACCATCGCCCACAACGGCGGTTGCAGGGCCCACGCCAGCAGGGGGACCGACGCCGCGACCGCCAGTGGGCCGAGGAGCCGGATGCGGGTGTCGGGGGAGACCAGCCGGGTGAGGACGAATCCGCCGACGACGGCTCCCATGGACGGCCCGGCCATGATGAGTCCGGCCGCCATCGGGCCGCCGCCGACCTCGGCGGCGAGCGGGTTGGCCAGGCCGTAGGGGACCATGTAGAAGCCCGCGAGCCAGGCCAGTAGTCCGAGGGTGCGCAGCCGGGAGTCGCCGAACACCAGGCGGGTGCCGCCGCGCGTGACCTCCCAGAGCGAGGGGCGCTCGCCGCGCTCGCCCCGCCCTCCGCGGGCGCCGGTGGGTGCCGGGCGCGACCGCACCCCCAGGATGATGATCACCGCGGAGACCACGAAGGTCAGGCCGTTGTACATGACGGCCGAATTGGGGCCGATGGCGGCGACGACCCAGCCGCCCGCGACCAGGCCGATCAGCGTGCCCGCCTGCGAGGTGATGTTGATGATCGCCGATGCGGCGATGAAGCGCTCCCCCTGCACGATCTCGGTCATGAGCGCCGCGCGCGCCGCGCTGAAGGGCACCATGGGCAGGATCGAGCAGAACAGCAGGGTCCAGATCGCCCAGAGCGGGAGTCCAGGGATGCCGATGCCGGCCACCAGCACCGCCCGTACGAGGTCGCTGGCGATGAGGACGCGGCGGCGCGGGAGGATGTCGGCCAGCCCCGAGAGCAGGGGGCCCGCGATGATCTGCGGCAGGAAGGTCAGCGCCATGGTCACACCGGCCACCAGCGCGGACTCGGTCTGCTGGAAGACCAGCACCGTGACGGCGACGCTGAGGAGGTAGTTGCCGGTCATGGACAGCGCGTGGGCCAGCCACAGGGATTGGAACTCGCGCATGCGCACGACGTCGCGGTAGCCGCGCCGCCAATCGGCGGCGGGGCCGGGTGCGGCCGTCGCCGGAGGGTCGGCGGGATCGGCGGTGCCGGCGGATTCCCGGGGGAGGGGGTCGACTTGTCCGCGGTTCTGAGAGGGGACGTGGATCTTGCGGCTGCCCGTGCGCGGATCACCCACCCGGCAACTCCCTTACTGCTTGCACTGGTGCGCAGTGGCGTCACTCTCGGTTGTTGTCTGATGACCTACCGTTCCTGATGGAGGGTGTGCTTCGCAAGCGGTTTGGTGAATTTCGTGTCTGATTCGTTGCAGATGGCCTGCATAAGCCGCGAATACGGCCGAACGGGATGTCCCGTCGCTTGTCGGTATTCGGGGTGATTCCATTCGTCGCGGGGGCGGCGTCCGAATCATCCCCGCGGGGCCGGGCGGACTGGGCGGGCCGGGGTGGCCGGACCGTCAGGACCAGCCGAGTTCGTGCAGCCGGTCGTCCCCGATTCCGAAGTGGTGCGCGATTTCGTGCACGACCGTAATCCGGACCTCCTCGACCACGTCATCGGGTGTCTCGCAGATCGCGCAGATCTCCCGCCAGTAGATGAAGATCTGGTCCGGCAGGACGCCCGCGTAGCCGTCGCCCCGCTCGGTCAGGGGGATGCCCTCGTACAGGCCGAGCAGCCCAGGCTCGGGAGGGTCCTCGGCCACGGTGATGACCACGTTGTCCATGAGCCCGGTGAGGTCGGCGGGGATGGAGTCGAGCGCATCGCCGACCAGTTCCTCGAAGCGCCAGCGCGAGAGTTCGACCACGCCTCGTATTCTCCGTCATCCGCGCGCCGGCCGGGAGGCCGCCCCGCGTCCGGGAGTTCCGCGACCCGTCCCACGTGCGCCGCGGCATCCCGGCCACGCCTCCGATGTCCTCCATCCGGCACGTTGGGAGCGCGGGGCGCCCGGGCATGATGGAGGCGTGTTGTCTCGGATGAGATCCGCACTGACCTTCGACCCCCGCCTCCTGGCGGCCCGGTTCGCGCGCGTGCGCGCGGGCCGCGCCTGGCGGGTCACGGCGGTGGTCGCCGCCGCGCTGCTGGGCGGCTGGCTCGGGCTGGCGCTGGGCGGCCAGGTGCTGACCCCCATCGGGCCGGCGGACGTCAGACTCAGCGTGAGCCCGACCCTGCACGGTGAGACCGTCTTGGACGTGTCCCCGCTGGGCCGCCTCGCGTTCGACACGCACAGCGCCCCGCTGCGCTTCGAGGCGGCGATATCGGAGATCCGGCTGTCGGCGGCCGAGGAGATGTTCGAGAACCCCGAGGCCATCGACCTGATGGCCGAGCGGATCGGAGCGGAGGTCCGGTCCGGGGTCATCCGCCTCTTCGCGCAGGCCGCCGTCGCCGCCGTGCTCGGGGCGGCCCTGGTCGCGCTGGTGGTGTTCCGGAGCTGGCGGCGCGCCGGCTGGAGTGCGCTGACCGCCCTGCTCACCCTCGCCGCCGCCGGCGGCGTCACGGTGGCGACGTTCAACCCGGGGGCGATCTCCGAGCCCCGCTACTCGGGACTGCTGGCCGGAGCGCCTCAGGTCGTCGGCAGCGCCGAAGGCGTGATCAGCCGCTTCTCCGAGTACCGCGAGCAACTGGCCGGCCTCGTGGGCAACGTCTCACAGATCTACGAGGCGACGTCCGACCTCCCGGTCTACGACGACGACGGCTCGACCATCCGCGTGCTGCACGTCTCCGACATCCACCTCAACCCGGCGTCCTGGAACGTCATCCGCTCGCTCCGAGAGCAGTTCCAGGTGGACCTGATCGTCGACTCCGGCGACCTGACCGACCGCGGCAGCGCCGCCGAGGACGTGTTCGCCGACGACATCGCGCGCCTCGACGTCCCCTACGTCTGGGTGCGCGGCAACCACGACTCCATGGGGACGCAGCGCGCCGTCGAGGCGCAGCCCAACGCGATCGTCCTCGACGATGAGGTCGCCGAGGTCGGGGGCATCACCTTCTACGGGGCGGGCGACCCCCGCTTCACCCCCGACAAGACCCGCGACGACCCGGGCGCCGCCGAGGTGGCCGCCCTCGGCGCCGGGCAGGCCGCCTCGATCGAGGGTGCGGATCCGCCCGTCGACGTCGCGGTCCTGCACGACTCCGTCCAGGCCGGCGCGTTCGGCGGGCACACCCCCTTGGTGCTCACCGGGCACGGCCACGAGCGCAGCACGGAGATCGACGGCTCCGGGACGCGCTTCATCGTGCAGGGCTCCACGGGGGGCGCGGGCCTGCGGGGTCTGGAGGAGGACACCGGCGGGCCGACGCCCTACGAGGCGTCGGTGCTCTACTTCGACGCCGAGACCAAGCGGCTGCAGGCGTGGGACGACATCACCCTGGGCGGCCTCGGACTGACATCTGCCCAGATAGAGCGGCACATCGAACCGGATCCCGACCGCGATGTCACACCGCCGACCGCCCCGCCGGGAACGCCGGGCGCGCCCGGCACGACGAGCCCGGGCACCCCGTCCGACGCCTCCTCGCCGCCGTGACCTACCCCCGGCCGACGCGGAGATCGAAACCGCTTTGGCACTGTGGGGAAATCTCCCCTATGCTTGTGCCGTCCCCGACGGCATGACGAAGCGGGAAATGGCGACTCGTTCGTCGTCGAGGCCCCCATCGTCTAGTGGCCTAGGACGCCGCCCTTTCAAGGCGGTAACGCCGGTTCGAATCCGGTTGGGGGTACGGCTCCGGTCCGAGTACTGTCGGCCATCTGGCAGAATGAGGAACCGGAGAACGGAACACGGATCACCCGCCACCATCGGGGGCCCCGCGTTCTCCCACAACAGAATCATGGTCCTGTGGAGCAGCTAGGAGTGCTCGCCACCCTGTCAAGGTGGAGGCCGCGGGTTCAAATCCCGTCAGGACCGCCCCTCACCACACCCTCGGGTGTGCTCGGGGCCAGGTAGCTCAGTCGGTACGAGCGTCCGCCTGAAAAGCGGAAGGTCGGCGGTTCGACCCCGCCCCTGGCCACCCAGTCTGATCAGCGAAGAAGCCCGGAGCCATTGCGGCCCGGGCTTTTTTGGTGCCCGGGCGGCGCGACCGCCGCCGCTGTGCGCCCCCCTGGAGCGGCCCGCCCGCGTCGATGGGCGCCGCTATTCGCCCGCGTGCCGGGATCGCGCCTCGTGGATCTCCGTCTCGTGGGCGACCGCCCAGTCGGCCAGCGCCGATAGCGGTTCGAGCAGTGTGCGGCCGAGCGGGGTCAGGTCGTATTCGACGGAGGGCGGCACGGTCGCGTGCACCTCGCGTCGGACCAGCCCGTCGGCCTCCAGGCCGCGCAGGGTGTGGGTCAGCATGCGCTGGCTGATGCCGCCGATGGCGCGGTGGAGTTCGTTGTACCGGTGCGGCCGGCCCCCGAGCAGGATCACCACCAGCATGCTCCATTTGTCACCCAGCCGCCGGAACACGCCCCCGACCGGGCACGCGGCCAACTCGTCGGCGGGCACCGGGCGGGGCAGGTCGTGGGCCAGCACCGAGGGAACACCGGTGTGCGTACCGGACATGAAACTGCCTTCTTTCGCGGTCGGGCAGGGCGGTCCATGATCGGACGTGCCGCCCCTCCAGCCTAAGGAGCCCCACCGTGCCGGACCACCTGCCCAAGACCGTCATCATCAGCGGTGGGACCTCCGGCATGGGCCGGGCGGTCGCCCTGGAGCGCCTGGCCAGGGGAGACCACGTGACCGTGATCGGCAGCAGCGAGGCGAGGGGGCGCGCCCTGCTCGACGAGGCCGCCGGGCCGAACCTCCGGTTCCTGCGGGCCGACCTGTCCTCGATCGCCGAGGTCGAGCGGGTCGTCGCCGACGTCTCCGAGCGGCACGGCGCCGTCGACGCGCTGGCGCTGTTCGCCAACCGCGTCAGCCCGCGACGCCAGGAGACCCCCGACGGGCTGGAGTCCACCTTCGCCCTGTACTACCTGAGCCGCTATCTGCTCGGCCACCGGCTGCGCCCCCTGCTCGACGCGGCCCCCGACCCCGTGATCGTCAACGTGGCCGGTGTCGGCAACACCGCGGGAGGGATCCTCTGGGACGACCCGCAGTCGACGCGCCGGTACGGGCAGGTGCGCGCCCAGCTCCAGGCCGGCCGGGCGAACGACCTCCTCGGTGTCGCCTTCGCCGGCCAGGCCGAGAGCAAGGTCCGTTACGTCCTCTACCATCCCGGATTCACCCGCAGCGGGGCCGACGCGCACCCGAGCCCGTTCGTCCGGACGGCGATCGGACTGCTCGCGAAGGGGTTCGCCCGTCCCGTGGCCGACGCGGTCCGGCCGGTCGTCGACTGGATCGACCGGCCGCCCGCGGACGCGCTGACCGCTGTCGACCGGGGCAGGCCCGTCGACCCGTCCCTGCGGACCCTGGATCCCGGCGACGCCGCCCGCCTCGACGCCTACACGCGGGACCTGCTGCGCGCCCGCGGATACTAGGGCGGCGCGGGCGGGGACCCGCGGGCCGCGGACCCGGCGCGCACGGGGTCAGGCGTCGTCGTCAGGGGTGGCGCGGCGGGTGAGGCGCTCGTGGCGCTGGCGGGCGGCCTGGGCGGTGCCGAGGCCGAGGCCGAAGGCGATCTCGTTCCAGGTCATGCCGCGGCCCTTGGCCATCTGCAGGAGGCCGGCCTCCATCTGGTCGAACTCGCCGCGCGCCCACGGCACCAGGGTGAGGGCGGCGGTGAGGTCGCTCTGGTCGACCGGGGGCTCGTCCGGTTCGGGGAGCGCGCTCCCCGCTGCGAGGTCGGCGACACGGCGGACCGCGTCGAAGGGTTCCATGGGCATCCGGCGCTCGTCCCAGCGGACGCGGTGGTCGCCGGCGGCGTGCCGCTCGGTGATGCGCATGAGCGCTTCATAGCTGCGCAGGCGGCGCGCGTCCTGCGGGTCGGGCCGGGTGAAGGGGTCGTTCCGCTCGTTCTCGGGCATGCCCCGATGATGCGATATGAACATAATGTTGTCAACTCATTGATGTGAACGTGTTGTTGTTCCCCGTCGCTCCGGGCGTCGGGCTCGCCTCCGGGGACCGGACCACGGAGAATTCGTTCGCGTGCGTGCTCCGGCGGCGGGCATAGTGGCGTCACATGGGCCATATCAACGTTGCCGGGGTGGGCTATCGGCTCCCCGACGGCCGCATGCTGCTCGACGACGTCTCCTTCCGTGTAGGGGAGGGGATGAAGGCGGTGCTGGTCGGCGCCAACGGCAGCGGCAAGACCACCCTCCTGCGCGTGGTCTCCGGCGATGAACCGCCGTTCGAGGGCGCCGTGACCCGCAGCGGACGGCTCGGCGTCATGCGCCAGTTCATCGGCTCGCACGCGGCGTCCTCCGCCGCGGGTGGGGCCGACGGCGTCTCCGCGCCCCTCTCGGCCGACTCCTCGGTGCGCGACCTGCTCGTCTCGGTGTCCGGCCCCCGGGTGCGCGACGCCGCGCGCGAGCTCGACGCCGCCGAACTCGTGATGATGGAGCGCGACGACGAGGCCGCGCAGCTCCGCTACGCCCAGGCGCTGTCGGACTGGGCCGATGCCGGCGGCTACGACGCCGAGGTGCTGTGGGACGTGTGCGCCGTCGCCGCGCTCGGCATGCCGTTCACCGCCGCGCAGTACCGCGAGCTGGGCACGCTTTCCGGCGGGGAGCAGAAGCGGCTCGCACTGGAGGCCCTGCTGCGCGGCCCCGATGACGTGCTCCTGCTGGACGAGCCCGACAACTACCTGGACGTCCCCGGCAAGCAGTGGCTGGAGGAGCAGCTGCGCGCCACCGCCAAGACGGTGCTGTTCATCAGCCACGACCGGGAGCTCATCGCGGCGACCGCCACCCACCTCATCACCCTGGAGGGCGGGGCCGGCGCCGGGAACTCGGCGTGGGTCCACGGCGGGGGCTACGCCGGCTACCACGCCGCCCGGGAGGACCGCCACGCCAGGTTCGCCGAGCTGCGCCGCCGCTGGGACGAGCGCCACAAGAGCCTGCGCGAACTCGTGCGCGGCCTGCGCCAGAAGGCCGAGTACAACGACGGCATGGCCAGCCGCTACCAGGCGGCTCTCACCCGCCTGCGCAGGTTCGAGGAGGCCGGGCCGCCGCCGGAGCCGCCGCGGGCGCAGGCGATCACCATGAGGCTGCGCGGCGGGCGCACCGGCGTCCGCGCCCTCACCTGCCGCGACCTGGAGCTGACCGGGCTCATGCGCCCCTTCGCCGCCGAGGTGTTCTACGGCGAGCGGATCGGAGTCCTGGGATCCAATGGGTCGGGAAAGTCGCACTTCCTGCGGCTGCTGGCCGACCCCTCCTCGGTCGCCCACGGCGGTCAGGCCAAGCTCGGCGCGCGCGTGGTCCCCGGCCACTTCGCCCAGACCCACCACCACCCCGAGTGGACGGGGCGGACGCTGACCGCGATCCTCGCCGAGGAGTACGCCCTGCCCCTGGAGCGGTCGGCGCCCGTTCTCCAGCGCTATGAACTCGTGCACCAGCGCGACCAGCGGTTCGAGACCCTGTCCGGCGGGCAGCAGGCGCGCTTCCAGATCGTGCTGCTGGAGCTGTCGGGCGCCACGATGCTGCTGCTCGACGAGCCCACCGACAACCTCGACGTCGACTCCGCCGACGCCCTGGAGACGGCGCTCGACTCCTTCGAGGGCACGGTCCTCGCCGTCACCCACGACCGCTGGTTCGCCCGCTCGTTCGACCGCTTCCTGGTGTTCGGCGCGGAGGGGGACGTCTACGTCTCGCAATCCCCGGTGTGGGACGAGGGCCGGGTCCGCCGCGATCGGGCCTGACCCGGGGCGGAGCGGGCCGGAACCCGCCCGGCGGCGGCCCCGGGCGTCCCGATGGGACGGAGCGCTCGGCGGAGCCGCTACAGTTGGACGTGTGGACGGCGATCCCGTCCGCACCGAGGTCCTGTGGAGCAGCTAGGAGTGCTCGCCACCCTGTCAAGGTGGAGGCCGCGGGTTCAAATCCCGTCAGGACCGCCCCTCACACCACCGCCCGGAGCCCATGGCCCCGGGCTTCTTCATGTCCGGCCCGCGGAATCCGCCGGCCAAGGAGGTGAGCGCCGTGGCCTACCGCTACGCCACCGAGCGGGCCGACCACTCCGACCTCGCGAGCGGCCGCGTGTTCCGCTCGGCCCCCGGGTACCCCGGCTTCCCCGTGCGCCTGGCCGACGAGCTGTTCCAGCGCGCGGCGGCCTACGCGGGCGACCGCCCCATCGCCCTGTGGGACCCGTGCTGCGGCAGCGGGCACCTGGCGACCGCGGTGGGCCTGCTGCACCGCGACCGGCTGTCCCGGGTGCTCGCCACCGATGCCGACGACGCGGCCGCGGGCCTGGCGGCCCGCAACCTGGAGCTGCTGACCGCGGAGGGCCTGGCGGCACGCGAGCGGGAGCTGCGCGCCGACGCCGACCGGTTCGGCAAACCGTCGTTCCTGGACCGGGCCGCGGCGGCCCGCCGCCTCTCCGGCCGCCTGGCGGCGATGGGCGGCGACCTGCCCCGCGCCGTGCGCACCGGTGACGCTTTCGCACCGGAGCCGCCCGGCCCGGTGGACGTCGTGCTCACCGACGTGCCCTACGGCGACCTCAGCCACTGGTCGGGCCGGCTCCCCGAGGGCGACCCCGTTCCCGCGCTGCTGCGGGCGCTGGCCGCGGTCCTGCCCGGCGGCGCGGTCATCGCCGTCGCGGCGCGTACCCGCAAGGTTGCCCTCCCCGAGGGGACCGCCGCTCTGGAGAGGATGCGCGCGGGCAACCGGGCCGCGGTCCTGGTGCGGGCGGGCGACCTGCGCGGCGGACCCGGACGGACCTGACGGTCCGCCTGCGCCGCGCGGCCGTCGTCGCTGTCGCCGTGACGTGCCGCGCCGGGACGGCCGGTGCCGGACACGCGCCGTCGCCCGGCGCGCCGGGTCCGGTGATGCGACGGTCACTGACGGTAATGTGACGTCCGTGAGGTGTGCTGAGGTGGTCCGCCCCGCGGGCCCGGCCGGTCCCGGTGCGGCGGCCGGGCGGTGCCGGTGATGGCGGGGCCCGCCGAGAGGAGGAGCCGCGTGGAGCTGTTCCCCGCGATGCCGTTGGCGGAGTGGCGCGACACCAAGCAGACCCTGCACCGCTTCCTGCAGATCGTCGGCAAGATCCGCCTGGCGGCGAGCCCGCGCCGCAACCACTGGTGGCACGTGCCCTTCCACCTCACCGGCACCGGCCTGACCACCCGGCCGATGGGCCGGATCGACGGCAACCCGATCTTCACCATCGACCTCGACCTGGTCGGCCACCGCCTGGTGGCGAGCACGGTCGACGGCCGCGGCGCGTCCTTCCCCATGCGGGGCCACAGCGTCTCCTCGTTCTATCGCGAGCTTCTGGGCACCCTCGAAAGCATCGGGGTGCATGCCCGTATCCACATCGCGCGCCCCTACGACCTCGCCGACTCCGGCCGCCCATTCGTCGAGGACACCGAGCACGCCGCCTACGACACCGCCGCCGCCACGCGCTACTGGCAGGTGCTGTCGCAGGTGAACCTGGTGTTGGAGGAGTTCGCGGCGCGCTTCTCGGGCAAGACCAGCCCGGTGCACCACTTCTGGCACACCCTCGACATCGCGGTCACCCGGTTCCTCGACCGCCCGGTCGACCAGCCGCGCGAGGCCGGCCCGCTGATCCGCGAGGCGTACTCGCGCGAGGCGATCAGCTTCGGGTTCTGGTTCGGCGACGACACCGTCCCCGAGCCGGCGTTCTACTCCTACGCCGCTCCCGAACCGGACGGCATCACCGACCGGCCGCTGCCCAAAGGCGCCGAATGGGCCACCGGCGGCAGCGGCCACCTCGCGCTGCTCCGCTACGACAGGGTGCGCGAGGAGGCCGATCGCGCCGGCGCCGTCCTCGCCTTCTACGAGGCGGCCTACCGGGCGGGGGCGGAGCCGGCCGGCTGGCCCGTCGACGCGCTCGCCTGCCCCCACGGCGTGACCGATCCGTACCGCCGGGAGGGGGGCCCATGGACCTGACCGTCACCGATGTCCCGTCGGCCAAGCGCTTCGAGGTCCGCGACGGCGACTCCCTGGCCGGGTTCGCCGTCTACATCCCCACGGACGAGATGATCGTCTTCACCCACACCGAGGTTCCCGCGTCGTACGAGGGCAAGGGGGTCGGCGGCACGCTGGTGCGCGGCGCGCTGGACGATGTGCGGGCGCGAGGGCTGGCCGTGCTCCCGCTGTGCCCGTTCGTCAAGGGCTGGATCCAGCGCCACCCCGACTACGCGGACCTGGTGTATTCGGCGCCTGGGAGCCGTGTGACCGACTGAGCCGCCCGCTCCCCGGGGGTGGCCCGGCCGCCGGTGCGGCCGATTCGCGGCGTGTGTCCGGTTCGGGTCTTTCGTCACCGGCTTCCCGGGAGGCGCGCCGCCGCGGCGATCTCCGGTGATCGCCTGCGGGTAGGCTCTGCCGACGCCGCCCCCGTATGCGTGGAATGGATGGAGCCTGTTCGGTGACCCTGCGAGAACGTGTCCGGGGCGTGGTCGAAGCGCGCTGGTTCCAGACGGCCATCATCTCCCTCATCCTCGTCAACGGCCTGATCCTCGGGCTGGAGACCTCCCCCGCGATCATGGCCCGGTACGGGGAGACGCTGCACCGCATCGACCTCTTCGTGCTCGCGGTGTTCGTGGTGGAGCTGGGCCTGCGCATCTTCGCCCACCGGTCCGCCTTCTTCCGCGATCCCTGGAGCTGGTTCGACCTGGTGATCATCGGTATCGCGCTGCTGCCGACCTCGGGCCCCTTCTCGGTGCTGCGGGTCCTGCGCGTGCTGCGGGTGCTGCGCCTGCTGTCGGTCATCCCGACGCTGCGGCACGTGGTGACCGGGCTCTTCAAGGCGCTCCCGGGGATGGCGTCGATCTCCCTGCTGGTCGGGCTGCTGCTCTACGTGGCCGCCGTGATGGCCACCAACCTCTTCGGGGGCAGCGCGCCCCAGTACTTCGGCGACATCCTGACCGCGTTGTTCACCCTGTTCCAGATCATGACCGGCGACAGTTGGGGCGAGATCGCCCAGACCGTGATGGCCGAGCAGCCGGCCGCGTGGGTGTTCTTCGTGGCCTTCATCCTCGCCTCGACGTTCGTCGCGCTGAACCTGTTCATCGCGGTGGCGGTCGAGGCGCTGGAGCACGAGAACGACGAGGAGAAGGCGGCGGCGGCCGGCGATGATCCGGTGCTGGTGGAGCTGCGCGCCCTGCGGTCGGAGATCGCCGAGCTGCGGCGGGACGCGGAAAGGACGCGCGACGGCGTCTAGGGTCCGGATACGTCCGGCAGAGACCCCATATCGGGACGGATGGCCGCAAGAGACCCGTGCGAAGGGTGCCGTAGCGCGCGGTGAGTCGCTAGTGTGCTATGTCACAACCGAGTCCCGTGTCCGAGGGGGTCAGATGACCATCGTCTCGATCGAGCCCGCCACCCCGGATCGGTGGGACGACCTGGAGCGCCTGTTCGGGCGGACCGGAGCCTATGGCCATTGCTGGTGCGCGTACTACCGCCGCAGGGCGAAGGACTTCACCGCCAGCGTGTCCTGTGCCCCCGCGGAGCGGGGCGCCGGCAACCGCGAGGAGCTGCGCCGGCTGACGCTGGACGGCAGGATCCCCGGACTGCTCGCCTACGAGGACGGCCTGCCGTGCGGGTGGGTCTCCGTCGCCCCGCGCGACGACTTCATCCGCCTGTCCCGTTCGCGGTCGCTGCGCCCCGCCGATCCCGACGAGCCCGGCGTGTGGTCGGTCGTGTGCTTCTGGCTCCCGCCGCGCCGCCGCCGCAAAGGGCTGGGCGCCCAGCTCCTCGACGCCGCCGTGGAATACGCGCGCGACGGCGGCGGCCGGGTGCTGGAGGCCTATCCCGTCGACACCGCGGGCGGGCGCGCCCCCAGCGCCGAGGTCTACACCGGGACCGTGCGCATGTTCCAGAAGGCGGGCTTCGCCTGCTCCGCGCACCCGGTCAGCGGCCGGCCCATCGCCCGGCTGGCCCTCAAGGCCGACTAGCGCCGGCGCGGCCCGGCGCGTCTCCGGCGGGCCGGCCCGCCCGGTCCGCCCGCCCGGTCCGCCCGTGCGGCGGGACCGGCGCGGGTACCGCCGTGACGCAGGACGCCCCCGTCGGCCGGATACGAGCCGGCCGACGGGGGCGTCCCCCCGTTATGAGGACCCGGTGGGTCAGCGGGTGGAGACGGCCCCGCCCTCAAGCTCGGCGTAACCGGTCTCGGTTTCGACGTCGGACAGGGCGAACCCGTGGGGCTCGTAGAGCACGTTGAAGGCATCGCTGGAGTGGTAGCCCGCCTTGCCCTGGAAGGCGGCGGCGTCGACGTCGGCGGACGCGGTGCCCGCCATGCCGATCAGAGCGGGGACGACGATTGCGGAACCGAGGAGGACGCGCTTCATGTTCTGCATTTCGATCCTTTGCGCTTGTGATGCGAGGGAATTTTCGCTGCTGCTTCTCGCTCCGGTGCGATCACTTCTGACGAGGTGAAGCCTGTGCGGGCCCTGCACGGTGGGAGATCTCGCCACCAGCGGGCGCCCCCAACCGCGAACCCGGAAGTGATCCAGGTCACCCAGGGTCTGATTCGGTGGAATAGGGGCGAAAGGCGCTCCCGACTGGTGCAATATCTGGGGACAAAATGGCTTCTGTTCTGCTTGCTGTATAGGGATTTCGCGCCTTTTTCAGGCGGCTGAATAGGTGATTTCCAATCCCGGCCGAATTCGGTCGCGGGCGTGTTTTCCAGCGAGGCCGGCCCGGGGGTGGCGGGCCCGGGTGTGGAGGTGTCCGCACCGGGATTGCATACCCCCTAGGGGTATGCAATCCTGATGTCGCCGCCGGGCGGGGCAGGTCCGCGCCGGGCGGCGCCGGGCGTACACAGCGCCGTCGCGAACGAGCACACGAGGAGGCGGACATGTCCGTCGGTACGAGCACGGTCTACGAAGTCGAGGGCATGACCTGCGCACACTGCGCCGAGTCGGTCGGCCGTGAGGTCGGAGCGGTCCCCGGGGTGACCGGCGTCGACGTCGATGTCGCCGCCGGCCGGGTCACCGTGGCCGGCGACGGCCCCGTGGACGCCGCGCTGGTCCGCGCGGCGGTCGACGAGGCCGGTTACACGGTCAAGAGCTGACCGTGGGCGCCCCCGTGCGGCCGCACTCCGGCGAGAGGCGCGCGGGGGCGCTCGGGCGGGCCTGGGGCGGAGGGCGTCCAGCGGCCCGCCGATCGACCGGCGCCGATCCCGGGGCGGACACCCCGCCGCGGATACCCCTGCCCTCTATGTACGCGTCCCCAGGTGTCCCGGCAATGGACGGCGGGTGCGGCCGCCGATCGCGGGCCGAAACCCCAGGGCGGACGGCGCCGGCCACGCACCGGCGGACCCGCGGCGGCGCGCGGCGTGTAGGGACGCTGCGTGGCCGTCCGGTTTCGCCACGCCTTTCACGGTGCGGGCGAAAGCGCTAGGGTTTCGACCCGAACCGCCCGTCCCGCAAGGTTTCGGTGATCCCGGACCGGGCGGTGGCGCCGGCCCGGCCCGGCCGTCCGAATGACCGATTCCGATGCCCACTTCCCGCCTTCGACCGCCGATGATGAGCGAGGAACGATCCGAGTGACCTCCCCTCCTTGCCCGTACGCCGCACTGTACGAGCCCGAATTCCATGCCGACCCGCAAACCGTCAATGAGCGGTTGCGCAAGGAGTACGGCCCGGTCATCCCCGTTGAGCTGGAGCCGGGGGTGCGCGGCTGGTCGGTGATCGACTACGCCACGCTGATCTCCTGGTGCCGCGATACCCGCACGTTCAGCCGCGACTCCCGCCGCTGGCGCGACTGGCGCGAGGGCCGGCTCGCCGACGACTCCGGGACGCTCGGCATGATGATGCACCGCCCCAACGTGCTCTTCGCCGACGGCGCCGAGCACCAGCGGCTGCGCCGCGCCGTCACCGACAGCCTCGCCGCGACGGACCCCCAGGCGCTGACCGAGGTCGCCCGGGCATCGGCGAACCAGTTGATCGACGCCTTCTGCGAGCGGGGGGAGGCCGAGCTCTTGGAGGAGTACGCGCGGCTGCTCCCCTTCCTGGTGATCAACCACCTCTTCGGGTTCGAGGAGGAGAACGCCCGCAGGTTCGCGGTCGCGATGCGCGACCTGTTCGACGGGATCCACGCCGAACGCGCCAACGCCGAACTGGAGCGCGTGGCCTCCGCCGAGATCACCCGCAAGCGCCGGCAGCCGGGCAAGGACGTCACCACGGGCCTGCTGGAGCACCGCGCGGAGCTGGCCGACGAAGAGATCCTCCAGCACCTCGTGCTGATCGTCGGCGCGGGCAACGAGCCGACGGCCAATCTCATCGCCAACGCCATGCGCATCCTGCTGACCGACCGCGACCTCGGCGACGACGTCGCCGGCTCGCGCACGAGTATCGAGGACGCGGTCGACCGGGTGCTGTGGAGCGACTCCCCCTTGACCAACTACCCGGTCATGTACCCCACCTCCGACATCCCCCTCGCGAACGGGCAGGAGATCAAGGAGGGCGAGCCGGTCATGCTCGGCTACGCCGCCGCCAACAGGAACGTGGCCCAGGAGTACGCCGAGAGCATGGGCTCGGCGCCCAACCGCGCGCACCTCGCGTTCGGCGTGGGGCCGCACCGCTGCCCCGCTCAGGACACCGCGATCATGATCGCCAACACGGGCCTGCGCACCCTCCTGCGCCGCCTGCCCGGACTGCGGCTCGGGGTGCCGCCCGAAGAACTGGAGTGGCGGGTGTCGATCTTCGCCCGCTCGCTCACCCGGCTGCCCATCACCTTCGACCCCCAACCGCCCTCAGCCGAAGGAACGCCTTGGAAACAGTCGCACTCGTCCCCGGAGACCTCCACCGCCAGTCCGGACGCCTCCGCGCCCTCGGGCCGGTCGTCCCTGTCGAACTTCCTGGCCAGGTTGATGCGTGGGCGGTGACCCACCACGAGGCGGTCATGGAGGTGCTCACGCATCCCGCGGTGAAGAAGAACCCCAAGCACTGGCGGGCGTGGCGCGACGGCGAGATCCGGCCGGACTGGCAGCTCATCTCGTGGGTGGCCAACGACAACATGCTCGCCCGCGACGATGAGGACCACACACGGCTGCGCAAGCTCGTCTCCAAGGCGTTCACCCCGCGCCGGGTCGAGACGATGCGCACGCGGATCGAGGAGATCGTCGACGGCCTGCTCGACGACGCGTCCGAAGCCGCAGCCTCCGGATCCGGCGGCGCGATCGGGCTGAAGGAGGCGCTGGCGCTGCCGCTCCCGCTGACCGTCACCGGCGACCTGTTCGGGGTCGAGGGCGACGAACGGCGTGCCGACCTCCAGCGGCTCATCTTCAACGTCTTCGACCAGAGCATCACCCCCGAGGTCGCGCTCGCCACCCACCTGGAGATGCAGCGGTTCCTCGGCGAACTCGTGGCGCGCAAGCGCGTCGAACCCGGCGGCGACATGACCACCGCCCTCATCCAGGCGCGCGACGAGCAGGACCGGCTCAGCGAATCCGAGCTGGTGTGGACGCTGATCCTCATCATCGGCGCCGGGTTCGAGACCACGATGAACCTGATCGTCAACGCGGTGCGGGCGCTGCTCACCCACCCCGACCAGCTCCGCCTGGTGCTGGACGGCACGCACACGTGGAGCGACGTCATCGAGGAGACCCTGCGCTGGGACACCTCCATCCACAACATCCCGCTCCGCTACGCGGCCGAGGACGTCGACATCCAGGGGACGGTCATCAAGGAGGGCGACGCCATCCTGGTGTCCTACGGGGCGGCCGGGCGCGACCCCGGCCGGCACGGGGACACCGCGCACGAGTTCGACATCACGCGCGAGGACAAGACCCACGTCGCGTTCTCGCACGGCGCCCACTACTGCCTCGGGGCGAACCTGGCCCGGATGCAGCTCGCGGTCGCCCTGCCCAAGCTCTGGGAGCGCTTCCCCGGCCTCGCCCTCGCCCCCGGCGCGATGGAGGAGATCCCCTCCATCGTCTCCAAGGGCCTCACCGAACTCCCGGTCCTCCTCAAGGGCTGAACCGCCGCGGCACCGCTCCGCGGCATGTGGGAGGGCCCCGTGAACGCACCGTTCGCGGGGCCCTCCCACATGCCCGGGACGGGATTGCGGCCGGGTCGCGCGGACGGGGCCGCAAGAACGGGGAAAGGCGGCCCCCGGGGACGGACCGGGGGCCGCCACCCGGCGGCGGCCGGCTAGGCCGAAACGGGCTCGGCCGTGCCGCCGCCGGCGTCCGCCCGATGCAGGCCCTCGATCCAGTCGACGACCTGGTCGGCGGTTGCGGTGACGGGGGCGTCGGTGGTGTCGATCAGGGTCATGGGGGGCGCCATCTCGTGCGCGGTCTCCCGGATCCAGGCGGTGTAGTCGAGCATCTCCGTGATGCGGGGCTCGTCCCACTGCCGCCAGGCGGGGCGCGCGCGCAACCGGGCGGCGAGCACCTCCGGGTCGCACATCAGCGCCAGGTAGCGGATGTCGGAGAAGAACGAGCGCTCGGGCAGGCGCTCGAACTCCGGCGGCACCACGGTCCCGCAGAGCACGACCGGGCGGCCGTTCTGCTGGACCATCGACGCCATGCGCAGCCACGTCGAGCGGAACAGCCGGTGCTCGCCGTCGTGGTCGTCGCGCAGGCCGGCGGTCCACAGCAGGTCCTGCTCCAGCACGACGAAGCGGTCGGCGAGCCGTTCGAGGAGCAGGTGCGCCACGGTGGACTTGCCGGTGCCGCTGGGGCCGGTGACGCAGTACAGGGGAAGCCGTCGGAAGGTGCGCCGGTGGCCGCACTCGGTGCAGCGGACCACCGGCACTGCGGGCTCCACGACGGGTTCATCGGTGCGCGTCCCGCAACGCGCGCAGATCAACAGGTTCACACGGATCCATCGGGATCAGTCGAAGAGGTTCTCCAGGAAGCTCTTCTTGCGGCGCCCGTAGGGGCGAGGGGAGTCGGAGTATCCGCCGCCGTAGGGGCGGGGGGAGTCGCGGTGGCCGCCGCCGTGGAACGGCCCTGGGGAGTCGCCGTGCCCGTGGAAGCCGCGGGGGGAGTCGGCGTAGGGCCGGCCTCCGCCGTAGGAGGGCGGGGCGGCGGTGGTGGTGGGACCGTAGTGGCGCTGCTCCGCGCGGAGGATCTGCTCAAGCTCACCATGGTCGAGGAAGATCCCGCGGCAGCGGTCGCACTGCTCCAGGTGGATCCCCATGCGGTCGTAGGTCGTCATCTGGCCTTGGCACTTTGGGCACATCACGGCGTCATCGTATGCGGCATCGGGCTGTGCTCCGGGTAAAAACGGTGCGATCGCCGGCCGTACGGGGGGCGCCGTGGACGGCGGTGCGGGTGGATGGCCGCTGGGTGCCCGGCGGCTCCGGGCCGTTGCGCGCGGCACGCGGCCGCATACGGCCAGTCGGGCGCGGAATGTTTCCCGCAAACCGGGGTAAAAGCACATGTTTCAGTGTCGGTGCAGATCAGCGTGGGCCGCATGGGACCGGTGAGGCCGGGCGGGGCCGCCGGACGACCGGTTCCGGAGCCTGCCGTCGGCCCGGTGCTCATAAACTCGCGTAGGTGGCCCGGACTCCGCGGGTGCCGCCCCCACCCCATCTGAGGAACACTCACGCATGAGCACTGAGCAATCTGATCCCGGACGGCTGCTCGCCCGGCGCTACCGGCTGACCGAGCCGATCGGCGAGGGCGGCATGGGACGGGTCTGGCAGGGCGTCGACGAGCTGTTGGACCGCCCGGTCGCCATCAAGGAGCTCAGCATCCCGCCGCACCTGCCGCAGCACGAGATCGACGTGCTGCGCACCCGGATGCTGCGCGAGGCGCACAGTGCCGCACAGCTCAGCCACCCCAGCATCATCACGGTCTACGACGTGGTCGAGACCGACGACCGGCCCTGGATCGTCATGGAGCTGGTGCGCGGGCCCTCATTGGGCGACCTCCTCAAGCGCGACGGAACGATGCCGCCCGAGCGCACCGCCAAGATCGGGCTCCAGGTGGCGGCCGCCCTCGCCGTGGCCCACGACCGCGGGATCGTGCACCGCGACATCAAGCCGGGCAACGTCCTGATCGCGGGCAACGACCGCGCCGTGCTCACCGACTTCGGGATCGCCCGCATCGAGGGCACCACCAACCTCACCCGCACGGGCCTGCTCGTGGGTTCACCCGGCTACCTCGCGCCGGAGCAGGCGCACGGCAAGAAGGCGTCCCCGGCCACCGACATGTGGTCGCTGGGGGTCACCCTCTACCAGGCGGTGCAGGGGGTGACCCCCTTCGGCCGGGACACGCCGGTCGCCACGCTCACCGCGATCGTCACCGAGGACGTCCCGCCGCCCGACGCCGCCGGGCCGCTGCGCCCGCTGCTGGAGCGGCTGCTCGACAAGGAGCCGGAGAACCGGCCCACCGTCCACGAGGCCGCGCGGATGCTGCACGAGGTGTCGGCGGCGACGGGCACCAAGGCCAAGAAGAAGGAGAAGAGGGAGAAGAAGGCGCGGGCGGTCGCGCCGGCTCCGGCGCGCGACTCCGGATCCGCCCGCGCGGCCGCGGCACCGCCCGCACCGCCGCGCCCGTCCGGCGCCGCCGCGCCCGCCGGCGCCGCGCCGCGTGACCGCTCCGGCCGGTCGCGCAGGTCCGTCGCCCCGCTGGTCATCGCCGCCGCACTCGCGATGGCCCTGGCCATCGGCGCCGGCTTCTGGCTGGGCGTGCGCGGCGGGACCGAGGCCGAGCAGACGGGGGCCGAGACCCCGGACGTCCCGGGCACGGCGGAGGCCGGCGCGGACGCCTCCGCGAGCCCGTCCCAGGACGGGCCGGACGCGGAGCCGGAACCCGAGGACGGCGGAGGGGACGACGCCCCCGCGGCCGACCGCTACGAGGACGAGACCGGGTTCGCCCTCGACCTCCCCGAGGGCTGGGAGCCGGACCGGCGCCAGGGCACCAGCGTGTTCTTCGACATCCCCGGCGGCGGCTACCTCCAGATCGACCAGACCGACCAGCCCGGCGACAACGCCAAGGACGACTGGGAGCGCCAGGAGGGCGCGATCTCCGGCAACTTCGGCGGCTACGACCTCGAGGGCATCAGCGAGCTCGACGCGGACTACCTCGACCGCTACATCAGCGCCGCCGACTGGGAGTTCACCTACGACGGCTCCGACGGCCGCATGCACGCGGTCAACCGCGCCTTCCACACCGAGGAGAAGGGCTACGCCCTCTTCCTGGTGTCCCCGGAGGCCGACTGGGACCGCAACCGCGCCCTCCTCGACCCCATGACGGAGTCCTTCGAGCCCGCCGCCTGAGCCCCGCCGCCGGAGCGCGGCGGGAGCGGCCCGGGGCACGCCGTACGCGCGGCGGAACGCGCTGGAGAACGCGAACCCGGCCGAGCGGCCCACGCGGCGGGCGGCCGCCGTGAGCGCGGCTCGGGTGTCCCGGAGCGGCCTCGCCTCGTGAGTTCACCGCCGCCGCCAGGTGGCGGTCGGCGGTCGATGAGGGGTCAGCCGGCGGGCGGGGACGCGGGCCTGCGCAGTAGCCACTGGCGGAACGTGCGCCGTTCGTGGCGGACCACGATGCGGCCGTGGGCCTTCTTGCCGGCCAGCTCAACTCGCAGCGGGACCGGTGTATCGGGGCCGGGGGCCTGGCGGATCTTGATCCCGCAGAACTCCAGCGTCAGCTCATCGGTGTCGATCACGGTGCCCGGCCTGGTGACAAGGGTCAGGGTCTTGCCGACCATGTCCATGTCGATCCGCAGGGTGCCCTGCGTGATCACGGCCTGGGTGAAGTCGAGTGTCACCTCGCACCACTCCGTCGCCAGCTCCAGCCGCCGCGGCACCACCCAGCGCCCCGCGCGCGTGACCGCGCTGAACCTCTGCTGGATCCGGACGACGTCCTTGGCCTCGGGCACCGCCGACCCGGGCGACAGATCAGTGGTGAGCGCGGCCAGTTCGCCCACGGTGCGCGCCGACAGGGCGGCCTCCAGGCGCTCGTCCAGCTCGTCGGCCGTCAGCCGGCCGTCCCCCGCCGCGACCCGCAGCAGGTCCACCACGCGGTCCCGGTCCGCATGGGAGGCCCGCGGCCCGGTCGGCGCGGGGGAACCGGAGCGTCCCCCGGTGGGCGAGATCTCTCCCGGCATGGTTCCGTCCTGCCGTCATCGAACGTCGTCGCGCGGAGGGCTGCCGGCGCGACCGGGTGGACCAACGCTATATCGCGGCAGGGATTCCGGCCACCGCCCCCCGGTCGGCGGGGAGGCACCCACGCACCGCCCCCACCGGCCGGCCCGCGGGGACCGATCCGGAACCGGCGCCGCGCGGCGGGCCGAGGAGCTCGGCCAGGCCGGCGACGGGCGAAGCCGCCGCGGCCGAGGGGGTGGCGGGCCTCATGGCGGCAGGGGAGGTCGCAGCGGGGCGCCCTTCGCGGACGCATTACAGTTCCTGCTGGGCTTCCAGGCGCGACACGGCTGCTGAGCGGAGCCCCGGTCCGGATCGGTGGCTTCCGGGCACCACCGCGCGCCGCCGCCCGGACGCCACCGATTCCACGCGGCTGTGCCATCGATGGGAAGCAGGGCGCATGACCGTCAGCCTCACCATGTATGACACCCCGCGACCGTGGAAGAGCGCGCCGGACACCGGGCTCCCGGTGCCGCCTCTGCATCCCGTCCGCATCGCGGACGGCCCGGGGGCGCAGGACCGCATCTTCGCGCACGTGGAGCGCCAACTCCCGGCCGGGGGCATTCCCGCGTACCGCGCCGCGCGCAAGAAGGGGGTCCGTTCCTTCCTCCTGTGGGCCGACGAGGGGCGTACGCAGCCGCTGGCCCGCCTGGTCACGCAGTCCGCCGAAGGGCACCGTGTGATCTACCAGGTGCTCGACGCATACGGGCGGACCATCGGCACCATTACGCGGCGGAACGCGTTCAGGGGCGGCGGATTGCGTGTCCGATGGACGGTGTCGCAGGCCGGCGGACCCGACGCCGTGGGCTACAAGGGACGGCTGTTCTGGTGGGCCGTCGTCTGGCTGGTGTCGCCCCTGATCCCGTTCGCCGTCATCGCCGCCGTGTTCGAGGCCGGAGACCTCCCCCGCGCGCCACGGCGCGTGAGATGGCGTGCGGGCGGCCGGATGGTCATGGAGCACACGCCGTGGGAAGCGGTCCTGCTCCACGCCCCCGGCCTCGATCCCCGGGTCGGCGCCGCGCTCGCGGCGCTGCTGGCGTCCTTCAAGGGTTGGTATCGGACGTCATGGGACGACCAGGTGCAGTAGCGGAGCCCTCGCCGGCCACCGCGCCGGTCCCCGACACTGCTGAGGCCGGGAGAGGCTCGGTATCGATGAGCGTCTGTTCCGCCCGGAACCGGGACCGGACGGACCACGGACGGAACAGACGGGCTGCGGGGGGTCGGCGCGGCGCGCCGGGCCCCTATTTCAGCAGCTGGCGGGCCATCACCAGGCGCTGGATCTGGTTGGTGCCCTCGTAGATCTGGGTGATCTTGGCGTCGCGCATCATGCGCTCCAGGGGGAAGTCCTTGACGTAGCCGGCGCCGCCGAGGAGCTGGACGGCGTCGGTGGTGATCTCCATGGCGGCGTCGGAGGCGTAGCACTTCGCGGCGGCGCCGAAGAAGGACAGGTCGTCGTCGCCCCGCTCGGACTTCGCGGCGGCGACGTAGACCATCTGGCGGGCGGTCTCCAGCTTCATCGCCATGTCGGCCAGCATGAACTGGACGCCCTGGAACTCGGCGATGGCCTTGCCGAACTGCTTGCGCTCCTTGACGTAGGCGAGCGCGTGGTCGAGCGCGCCCTGGGCGATGCCGACCGCCTGCGCGCCGATGGTGACGCGGGTGTGGTCGAGCGTGCGCAGCGCGATCTTGAGGCCCTGGCCGGCCTCGCCGACGATGCGGTCCCCGGGGATGCGCACGTCGTCGAAGAACAGCTCGCGTGTGGGCGACCCCTTGATGCCGAGCTTGCGCTCGGGCTCGCCGAGGGTGAAGCCCTCGTCGTCGTCATGGACCACGAACGCGGTGACGTTGCCGCCGCGCGGGCCGTCGGGGTCGGTGACGGCCATGACGGTGTAGTAGCGGCTGATCCCGGCGTTGGTGATCCACGACTTCTGCCCGTTGAGGATCCAGCCGTCGCCGTCGGCCACGGCCTGGGTGCGCATGTTCGCGGTGTCGGAGCCGGCCTCGCGCTCGGACAGCCCGTAGGAGAACATCGCCTCGCCGCGCGCGACGGGGGTCAGGTAGCGGCGCTTGACGTCGTCGGAGGCGGCGAGGATGAGCGGCATGGTGCCGAGCTTGTTGACCGCCGGGATCAGCGACGACGAGGCGCACACCCGCGCGACCTCCTCGATGATGATGCAGGTGGCCAGCGCGTCGGCGCCCACGCCGTCGTACTCCTCGGGGATGTGCGCGGCGTGGAAGTCGGTGGCCCGGAGGGCGTCGTAGGCGGCCTGGGGGAACGCGCTCTCGGCATCGGCGGCGGCCGCGTGGGGGGCGACCTTGTCGTCGGCGACGGCGCGTACCGCGGCGCGCAGCTCCTCGTGGTCGTCGCTCGTGGTGAACAAGTCGAAGTCGCTCATGTCGCCCTTTCTTCCCGATTGCGGCACTACGTGCCCAAGTGTGGCATCTCGTGTCACCGTCTAGTGTCAGGGTAAATGGTCGGTGCGGATCGCGCACGGGGCCCGGTGCCCCGGCCTCCGCCACTGGCGGGGCGGATGAGACACGGAGGTGGTCGTGGGGCCGACGGTCAGGGCAGAGCGGGGCAGAGCGGCCATACCCGCACGCGGTGCGGTGGTCGCGGCGGCGGTGCGGCTGTTCACCGAACAGGGGTATGAGGCCACCACGATGGACGACATCGCGGCGGCCGCGGGCGTGAGCCGGCGCAGCCTCTTCCGCCACTTCGGCTCGAAGGAGGACGTGCTCTTCGCGGAGCACGACGCCCGGCTGGAGACGATCGTCCGCTACCTGGAGGCGGCGCCCGGCGACGAGCCCGTGGCGACCGTGCGGGCCGCGGCGCGCATGGTCTTCCAGGGGTACGTGTCGACGCCGGACACGACCGTTGCGCGCTTCCACCTGGTGCGCACCGTGCCCCGGCTGCGCGACCGGGAGATCGCCATGACCTCGCGCTACCAGGCCGCGTTCAGCCACTACCTGACCCGCGGGCAGACCGAGGGCGACCGCGTACTGGTCGGCGAGGCGGTCGCGGCGGCCGTCATCGCGGCGCACAACCACGTCCTCCGCTCGTGGCTGCGCGAGCCCGCGAGCCCGGTGCCGTGGGCGCGGTTCGACCGCGCGATGGAGCTCGTCACCCGGTCGCTCGCCGCCGAACTCAGCGGTTCCGGCGCCGAACCGCCCGAAGCCGCCGTCCTGGTCGCGGTCTACCCGTCCGGGCTCGGCGGCGACGACGTTCTGCGCCGCGTACGGGAGGCGCTGGGCGAGGGCGCGGACTGAGCCGCGCCGGCCGCGCCGGCCGAGGCGCCGGGGCCCCGGCCGGTCCCGCGCCCCGTTCCAGCGGGTACACGACGCGGGGGCGGGCCGGCTGCGGTAGATTTCGAGGGGAAGGCGCGGGTGCGCCTCCTTCGGCATGCGCGCCGACGCCCCAGCCGCCACCGCCGCGCGCCCAGCGCGCCGACCCCGATGAGGACGACGGCCCACCCGCGGGTGGGCGAGGAGACGGTACGCCGTGAGTGTGACAGCGGACAACGCCACCCAGAAGGCCCCGGAGGTCGCCGCCGAGGCCGCGCGGCGGCGCACGTTCGCGGTGATCTCCCACCCCGACGCCGGCAAGTCCACGCTGACCGAGGCGCTCGCGCTGCACGCCGCCGCGATCACCTCCGCCGGCGCGGTGCACGGAAAGGGCGACCGCCGGGGCGTCACCTCGGACTGGATGGAGATGGAGCAGGCGCGCGGTATCTCCATCACCTCCGCCGCGCTGCGCATCGACTACGACGACCGCGTGCTGAACCTGCTCGACACCCCCGGCCACGCGGACTTCTCCGAGGACACCTACCGCGTGCTCTCGGCGGTGGACTGCGCGATCATGCTGCTCGACTCCGCGAAGGGCCTGGAGCCGCAGACCCTCAAGCTGTTCGACGTCTGCCGGGCCCGCCGGATGCCGGTGATCACCTTCGTCAACAAGTGGGACCGCCCCGGCCGCGAACCGCTCGAACTGCTCGACGAGATCGAGCAGCGCATCGGCCTGCGCCCCACGCCGATGAACTGGCCGGTGGGGATCGCCGGGGACTTCCGCGGCCTCATCGACCGGGCCGACGGCGACCACTACACCAAGTTCCACCGCACCCCCGGCGGCGCGACCAAGGCCGTCGAGGAACGGCTCAGCGACGAGCAGGCCGCTGCGGTCGAGGACACCGCCTGGGAGCAGGCGCGCGAGGAGATCGAGCTGCTCGGCGAGATCGGCGCCGACTTCGACGAGGCGTCGTTCCGCGCCGGGGAGTCCTCCCCGGTGCTGTTCGGGGCGGCCCTGCCCAACTTCGGGATCTCCCAGCTCCTGGAGACCCTGGTCCGGCTCGCGCCGGCGCCCGCCGCGCAGCCCGACGCCAAGGGCGACCCCCGCCCGATCACCGCCCCGTTCGCCGGCCAGGTCTTCAAGATGCAGGCCAACATGGACAAGGCGCACCGCGACCGCATGGCGTTCGTCCGGGTGGGCTCGGGCCGGTTCGACCGCGGCATGGTCCTCACCCACGCGGCCACCGGCCGCCCGTTCGCCACCAAGTACACCCAGGCGGTGTTCGGCAGTGAGCGGAGCACGATCGAGACCGCCTACCCCGGTGACGTGATCGCCCTCATCAACGCGCAGGCGCTGAGCGTGGGCGACACCCTCTACGACGGCCCCCGGGTGGAGTTCCCGCCGATCCCCAGCTTCGCCCCCGAGCACTTCGCCGTGGCGCGCGCGGTGGACGCGGGACGCTACAAGCAGTTCCAGCGGGGCATCTCCCAGCTCGACAGCGAGGGTGTGGTGCAGGTGCTGTCGTCCGATGTGCGCGGGGAGCAGGCTCCGGTGCTGGCGGCGGTGGGGCCGCTCCAGTTCGATGTGGTCAAGCACCGGATGGAGCACGAGTTCCGGGCGCCCATCGAGCTGGCGCACCTGGACTACTCGCTGGCCCGCCGCACCGACGCGGCCTCGGCCCCGGCCCTGCACGGCCTGTCGGGCGGCGAGGTCCTCACCCGCCGCTCCGACGGCGAGCTGCTGATGCTCGTGCACAACAAGTGGCGCCTGCGCGTCATCGAGCGCGACCACCCGGACCTCGTCCTGGAGCCCCTGCTGGCGGGCGGTGTGGAGGCCGCCGAATAGGCGCGCGGCTTTTCCGGGTTCGTCCGGCGGGCGTGCCGCGGAACCGGGAGCCGACCCGCCGGCGCGTGCGACTTAATGGGCCGCGACTTCTCTACCGAGGTCGTGGCCCTTCGTGTTCGCCCTGGGCGAATTTCCCGTCATCCGATCACCGTCGACCCGGTGTGTCGCGTCGTGACCTGCGGTGACGAGACCGTGGGCATGTGTCCGTTTTGTGAACGACCACACCTCCCGTCACAGAGAAAAATCGCCAAAGTTTATGTCATGCTAAAACGAAGAGGCACTTCCTAGTGTGTCGCATGTCACCTGTTCGCGAATGCGTGACAATTGTATGATTTTGCTTCACTGGAGTTTAATGGAATCTGAACAGATTCACTGGTTCACCGGAAGCCGGAACAAAGCCCGCGGGCTTTTCCCTGATTCCCCGCACCTCCGCCTGGAAAGGTTGGCTCGGGCATGAGCGACGACGGCAAACAGAGCACGGTAGAGCTGCGGTACGAGGGCGGGACCCAACCGCTGCCGCTGCTCACCGGCACCGAGGGCGAACACGCCTTCGAGGTCAAGACCCTGCTGGCCGCCGCCGGCATGACCACCCTGGATCCCGGGTTCGCCAACACCGCCGCCTGTCAGTCGGAGATCACCTTTATCGACGGCGAGGCCGGCATTCTCCGCTATCGCGGATACCCGATCCAGGAGCTCGCCGCCGGAAGCTCGTTCCTGGAGGTCGCCTACCTCGTCATCCACGGCGAACTCCCCGAACCCGGGCAGCTGAAGGAATTCTCCGAGCAGCTCCAGGCCAACGCCGCGCTGCCGCCCGAGCTGCGCGCCATGCTCGACGCCTTCCCGCGCAACGCCCACCCCATGACCCTGCTCGCCAGCGCGGTCAACACGCTCGGCGCCTTCTACGCCGACTCCACCGACCCCGGCGACGCCGAGCAGGTCGACCGCGCCACGATGCTGCTGCTGGCGAAGCTGCCCACCATCGCCGCGCACATCTACCGCAACTCCATCGGCGAGGCCCCCGTCGCCCCCGATGAATCCCTCGACTACGTCGAGAACTTCCTGCGCATGACCTTCGGCGAACTCAGCGGCGAGGCGGAACTCGACTCCCTGTTCGTCAAGGCCCTCGACCTGCTGCTCATCCTGCACGCCGACCACGAGCAGAACTGCTCCACGGCCACCGTCCGCGTCGTCGGCTCCTCCCAGGCGAGCCTGTACGGCAGCGTCTCGGCCGGGATCAACGCCCTGTTCGGCCCGCTGCACGGGGGCGCCAACCAGGCCGTCCTGGAGATGCTGGAGGAGATCCGCGGCCTCGGCGGCGACGTCGACGCCTTCCTCGCCAAGGTCAAGGACAAGCAGAGCAAGACCCGCCTCATGGGGTTCGGCCACCGCGTCTACAAGAACTTCGACCCGCGCAGCAAGGAGATCAAGGGCCTGGCCGCGGAGATCCTGGACCGCCAGGAGAACCCCGACGAGCTGTTCGAACTCGCGCTCAAGCTCGAAGGCAAGGCGCTCGCCGACTCCTACTTCACCGACCGCAAGCTCTACCCGAACGTCGACTTCTACAGCGGCGTCATCTACCGGGCCATGGGCTTTCCCACGAACATGTTCACCGTGCTCTTCGCGATCGGCCGGCTCCCCGGCTGGATCGCGCACTGGCGTGAGCAGCGCCTCGACCCCGCCGCGCGCATCGCCCGGCCGCGCCAGCTCTACGTCGGCCACGCCCAGCGGTCCTACCCCGGCCGCGTCTGACCGCACGGCCCCGGAACACCCGGCACGGAACGGCGAACCGACGAGCGAGTGAAGGTGGCGCTGCCTTTGGCCCCAGGCCCCCCGCGGGGCCGGTGGAGCGGAGCGAGGAGGCGAGCGTGACCGGGCATCCCGGACGGCGGCCGGGGCGGACCTCCGCCCCGGCCGCCGTCCGTCTGTATTGCCCCAGGTCCGGGTAACGCTTTGACCTGGTCGATCATCGAGGCGCCGTCTCGGGGCAGGGCGGGTATGTGATCCGTCGACGATCGGGGAAGACATGCTCGACTACCTGGTGCGCCACTGGTGGGTCCTCATCCTGCGCGGGGCGATCGCCATCGTGTTCGGCCTGCTGGCCGTCATCTGGCCGGCGGTCACGCTGGTCGTGCTCGCGGTCCTGTTCGGCCTCTACGCCCTGGTGGACGGCGCCATGGCCGGGGTGGCCGCGTTCCGGGCCGGTGCGGGCGACCGCACCCCGCTGATCATCGAGGCCGCGATCGGTGTGCTCTTCGGCATCGTCGCGCTGGTCTGGCCGGGGTTCACCGTGCTGGCGCTGGCCCTGGTCATCGGCGCATGGGCGGTGGTCACGGGGGTTTTCGAGATAGCCGCGGCGGTGCGGCTGCGCAGGGAGCTCGACCACGAGTGGCTCTACATCGTCAGCGGGGTGCTGTCCGTCGCCTTCGGCATCGTGATCTGGTTCATCCCGGGCGTGGGCCTGGCGGCCGTCGCCCTGCTCATCGGGGTCTACGCCATCCTGTTCGGCGCGGTGCTGATCGCGCTGGGCCTGCGTATCCGCACCGAGGGGCGCAACCGCGGCATCATCGCCTGACCGTCCCCGCGCCCAGGCCCGCCCCGGCCGGTAGAGTCGCCGCGAAGCCCGGACCGTGGGGAGGGGGAGCCATGGGGCGCCTGCCGGCCCGGCCCACGGGCACCGCCGCCGATATCGCCATCGCGGCGGGAGTGGGCGCCGTACAGCTCCTGGCGGAGTTCCCGGCCGCCTGGTTCAGCGGCGCGCCGCTGTCCGGGCCCGGCTTCGCGCTCCTGGCCATCGGGGCGGCGTCGCTGGCGGTCCTGCGCCGCCTGCCCCTGGTCACCGCGCTGGGCGTGGGGCTGTGCACCCCGCTCTACTACATCTTCGGCCAGGCCGACGGATGGGCGGCATGGCTGATGTTCGTCGTCGGGGTGGTCCGGCTGGGGGCCGGCCGGCACCGCGCCTCCGCCGTCACCGCCACCGTCACGGTGCTGCTGGTCATCACCATCGGCGAGACGATCCAGTTCGAGCCCGCGCGCGCCTTCTACGCGGTCGGCTGGGTGCTCGTCGTGCTCGCCGCCGGCGAGGTCGCCCGCAACCGCGGCGCCTACCTGCACGAGGTCGAGCAACGGGCCGCCGAGGCCGAGCGCACTCGCGAGGAGGAGGCCCTGCGCCGCGCGACCGAGGAGCGGCTGCGCATCGCGCGCGAACTCCACGACGTCATCGCGCACAACATCTCGCTGATCAACGTGCAGGCCGGGGCCGCCGCCCACGGCCGCGACCCCGACCAGGCGTTCGCCGCGCTCGACGCCATCAAGCGCGCGAGCAAGGACACGCTGCGCGAGCTGCGCGCCACCCTCGGCGTGCTGCGCCGGGCGGACGACGCCGCCACCCCGCTGGCGCCGTCGCCCACGCTCGCCCGGGTGGGCGACCTCGCCGCGCGGACCACCGGCGCCGGACTGCCCGTCCGGCTGCGGGAGGACGGCACGGCCGTCCCGCTGCCGACGCCGGTCGACCTCGCCGCCTACCGGATCGTGCAGGAGGCGCTCACCAACGCGCTGCGGCACGCCGGCGCCTCCCGGGCGGAGGTGACGGTCGCCTACGGCCCCGGCGGTGTGTCCGTCCAGGTCGACGACGACGGCCGCGGCGCCTCGGGCGCCGCGGCGGTCTCCGAGGGCAACGGCCTGCGGGGCATGCGCGAACGCGCGGCGGCCCTCGGCGGCGAGTTCCAGGCCGGCCCCCGCACCGGCGGGGGCTTCCGCGTCCGCGCCGTGCTCCCGGCGCCCGCGGACGACGGCACCCTCGCCGCCCCCGGATGACCGGGGACGGGCGCGCACGGCGCGGCCGCCGCGGCGGGGGAGGGGCGCCCGTAGGCCGGTTCCGGGTCCGGGACACCCTGTGCCGTAGGGTCTCCATGGCCGGACACGGCCGAAGACCGCCCCTCCCCTTGTGACCTCATCCGCGTGGTATGAGACTTTTCCCGTGGCGGGACCGGGCGAGCACTCCGATCCGCCCGTGGGACCGGTGCTGCGCATGAGGGGTGATGCGGCCAGTGGGGAACACTGCTGCGGCGAGTGGACGGCCCGCGCGCCCGCGGGACGGCCGCGCCGCCCGCCGGAGGGCCGGGCACGGTCGCACCGCCGCCCGCCCGCCCCGCACCCCGCACGACGGGGTGCGCCGATGAACCCCTGCACCGGCCCCGGCTGCCCCGGCACCGTCGACGACGGCTACTGCGATGTGTGCGGCATGGCCCCGGCGGGTTCCGAGAGCGTCGCCCCCATGGGCCCGCACGGCTTCGCGCCCACCGGCCCCGAATGGGGCGGTGCGGGACGCTACGCCTGGAGCGCGCGCACCGACCGGTCGGCGCCCTCCGCCCGCGGCGGCCAGTGGGCCTCCGAGCCCTCGGTGTGGGACGGCGTTTCCGAGCCGTCCGGCCTCTCCCACGTGTCGGGCCTGACCGGCCTGGGGATCTCCGGCATCATCGACGACGACGCCGCGGCGCGCCTGTTCCAGGACGCTCCGGAGGACCCCGGCGGCAGGGCGGACCCGGCTGCCCGCGACCCCCGCGGCGGCCCCGGGGGGCCGCGGACCACCAGCGGCCCGTCGGACCGGAGCCGCCGCTCGCCGTCCTCCGCTCGCGGCATGCTGGGCCTGGGCATGGTGCAGGTGCCCCCCGTGCCCTACCGCGACCCCGAGACCGCGGTCATGGCCGACCCGGTCGTCGCGGAGAAGAACCGCTTCTGCGGGCGGTGCAACGCACGCGTGGGCCGCTCGCGCGGCGGGCGGCCCGGCCGCACCGAGGGGTACTGCCGCTCGTGCCGGGCGCCGTACTCCTTCACCCCCAAGCTGAAGAAGGGCGACCTGGTCGGCGGCCAGTACGAGGTCCTCGGCTGCCTGGCGCACGGCGGGCTCGGCTGGATCTACCTGGCGCGCGACCACAACGTCAGCGACCGGTGGGTGGTGCTCAAAGGGCTGCTCAACAGCGGTGACGCCGAGGCGCACAAGACCGCGACCGCCGAGCGGGCGTTCCTCGCGGAGGTGGAGCACCCCAACATCGTCAAGATCTACAACTTCGTCCAGCACCCCGACCCGCGCACCGGGATCCCCGCCGGGCACATCGTCATGGAGTACGTGGGCGGGAAGTCGCTGCGGGACCTGATCGTGGAGCGCCGCCAGCAGGGCTCCGGCGACGAGGCGCTGCCGGTCGAGCAGGTGATCGCCTACGGGCTGGAGATCCTGCGGGCGCTGGGCTACCTCCACCACAGGGGGCTGCTCTACTGCGACTTCAAGCCCGACAACGTGATCCAGAGCGAGGAGCAGATCAAGCTCATCGACCTCGGCGCGGTCCGCCGCATGGACGACATGGTCAACTCGGTCTACACGACCCCCGGCTACCGGGTGCCCGAAAGCGAACTGCGCGGCCCCGGCCCGTCCATCAGCTCCGACCTGTACTCGGTGGGGCGGTCGCTGGCGGTGCTCAGCCTCGGCCACGCGTTCATCCGCGAGCACCCCTACAGCCTTCCCGAGGAGACCGACGAGCCGGTCCTCAGGCGCTACGAGTCCTACCACCGCCTGCTGCGCCGCGCGACCCACCCGTTCGCCGACCAGCGCTTCCACCTCGCCGCCGACATGGCCGAGCAGCTCACCGGCGTGCTGCGCGAAGTCCTGTCCGACATCGACGGCCGCCCGCACCCGGCGGCGTCGGGCCTGTTCGGCCCCGAGCACTTCCGCGTCGGGGTCATCACCCCCACCGGCCCGGTCGACGGCACCGACCGCCTGCTCCGGCGACCCGACCCCGCGGTGGTGGCCGCGGCCCTGCCCGTGCCCCTCGTCGACCCCCAGGACCAGGCGGCCCAACTGCTGGCGGGGCTGTCCTCGGTGCACCCCGAAGAGCTGGTCGCGACCCTGGAGGCCGTGGCCGACCCCAGCCCCGAGACGCGGCTCATGCTGGCGCGGGCGCTCATCACGCTGGGGCGCCCCGAGGCCGCCGCGGCCCCGTTGGAGGCGTACGGCGTCGACGCCCCCGGCGACTGGCGGATCTTCTGGTACCGGGCGCTGATGGCGCTGAGCATCGGTGACCACGCGGAGGCGTACGACAGGTTCGACGAACTGTTCGGCCACCTGCCCGGCGAGGCCGCGCCCCGGCTGGGCCTGGCGGCCGCCTGTGAAGGCCGCGGGAGGCTCGACGCCGCAGCCCGCCACTACCGCGCCGTCTGGTACACCGACCACTCCTACGTGAGCGCCGCGTTCGGGCTGGCGCGGACCCGGCTGGCCCAGGACGACCGGGACGGCGCGGTCGACGTGCTCGACACCGTCCCCGACCGCTCCAGCCTCTACCTGACCGCGCAGATGGCCGCGGTGGCGGCGCGGGTGGCCGCGCCCGACCCCGCCGGACTCGACGAGAACGCCATCGTCGACGCCGGGGCCCGGCTGGAACGGCTCGGCCTGCGGGGCGAGTCCGGCGACCTGCTGGCCACCCGCGTGCTCGGGGCGGCGCTGGGCTGGGTGCTGGCCGGGCGCTCACCGGCGTTCGCCACGACCCTGCTGGGCGACCGGCTGACCGAGGCCGGGCTGCGGGGCAACCTGGAACGCACCTACCGGGCCCTGGCGCGGGTGACGGCCGACGCCGGCGCCCGCCACGGGTTCGTCGACCTCGCCAACGCCGTGCGGCCGAGGACGTGGACATGACGGCGTCCGACGCCGACGACGGCGGAGCCCCCCTGATCCCCGGCCCGCCCGCGGCGCGCGCCACCGGAGCCGGACCGGCCGCCGCACGCCGGTCCGGCACGGGACCGGCCGCGGTCCAGCGGCAGGCGCCCGGCCCGGCCGACGGCCGGACCGGGCCGGCGGCACGGCGGAAGGACGGCGACCGCGCCCCGGCGGACCGCGAGCCGGACGGCCGCGCCGAGATCGGGCCCGGGGCCGCCGGTGTCTCCGGCGCGAGGAGGAATGGCGTGCGTCCCTGCGCGGACTGCGGAGTACCGGACGGCCACGGCCCCGCCTGCGGAGCCCTCCGCGACCTGAAGGGCGGGAACGGCGACGCCCCGTTCCCCGGCCCAGACGGTGCGGACGGTGGCGCCCGCGATCGCGCGGGCGGCGACGCCCGGGCCGGTGCGGGCGTGGCCCATGGCCGGCGGGGGGAGAACGGGGACGGTCCGGTCCGCGGAGCCCCCGGCGCGGGCTCGTGCCCGGGTGCGCCGGGGGAGGTCCCCGAGTGCCCGCGGTGCGGTGCCGCGGTCGCCGCGGGCCGGTGCCCCCGCTGCGGGTTGCGCCGTCCCGAGGAGCGCGACCACGTCGAGGTGGCCTCGTGCACCGCGGCGGGGGTGAGCGACCGCGGCCTGCGGCACCGCCGCAATGAGGACGCCATGGTGCTCGTCGCGCCCGGCGTGACCGCCCCCGCACTCGTCGCCGTCGCACCGGTCGCCCCCGTACCCGTGCCCCCCGCGCCCGCCTCCTCGGCACCGGCCGTCCCCGCGACCGCCGCCACGACGCGCGTCCCTCCGGGACCGGCCGTCCCGGCGTCCGCGGGGCCGTCGACGGGTGGCGACGCCGCGGCCGACCCCGCCTCGGCGCCGGCCGGCCCGGCGCCGGCCCCCGAACCGGATCCGCCGCCCGCACCTGCCGCGGCACACGGCCCGGCCGGCCCCGCACAGGGGACCCCCGGCCGGGGCGGCGACGCCCTCTTCCCCGTTCGCTCACCGGCTCGCCGCACCGATGCGCAGGCGGTCGTCGCGGTGGTGTGCGACGGCGTCTCCACCTTGCCCCGGCCGCACGAGGCGTCGCGGATCGCGGCCGATACGGGCGCCGCCGTCCTCGCGGCGGGCCTGGCCGCCGGCGGCTCCGCCCGGGACTCGACCGAGGAGGCGATGCGCGGCGCCGCGGCGGCCGTGGCCGGGCTCGCCGACTCCGGTCCTGAGGCGCCGGCGTGCACGTTCGTCTCGGCGGTGGTCCCCGCCGACGGCGGCCCGATCACCCTCGGCTGGATCGGCGACAGCCGGGCCTACTGGCTGGCCGCCCCCGGGGCGGCCACCCCTTCGACGCTGCTGACCCGCGACGACTCCTGGGGGGAGGCAATGGTCGCCATGGACGTCATGACCCCCGCGCAGGCGCGCGCGTCGGTCCACTCCCACGCGCTCACCGCCTGGATGGGAGCCGATTTCGGCCCGGTCGACGGCCACCTGGAGACCGTCGACCTCCAGGGCCCGGGCACGCTCCTGCTGTGCAGTGACGGACTGTGGAACTACCTGCCCCGGGCGCACGCCCTCGCCGCCGCGGTCCCCGACGCCGCCGACGACCCCTTGGAAGCGGCCCGTACCTTCGTCCGCTTCGCCCTCGACAGCGGCGGCGGGGACAACATCACCGCCGTGGTGATCGCCGTCCCCGCCCCGCCCGGTCACAATGGCGCCTGCTCCGAGGGGGCACAGTGATGCCACCGCCACGCACGGCAGCCCGCCCCGGCGCCCGCTCTCCGGCCGCGGATGGTGAGCCGCGCGGGCCGGGAGCGGCGGGCTCAGGTCCGGACGGGGTTCGGTGCTCCGGTGCGCCTGCGGGTTCCGCCGTGCCGCCGGAGGGCGAGGGTCCGGGCCGGCGCGGGACGGTTCGGGGAGCGGCGGGCGGCGCTCTCGGGAGCCCGGTGCCGGTCCGCCGCCCGTCGGAGCGGATACGGCGGCACCTCCTCGGGTGGGACCGCCCTTCGGTGCTCCGGTGCCGCACGTCGGGGCATCGCGCCGCTGCGGGGCGGCCCGCAGCCGACCGGGCCGGCCCGCGGGGAGGCGGGGAGCGCGGTCTCCCCGGTCCGCGCGCGGCGGTCGCGCACCGGCCGTCGCTCCCGGCAGAGCCGCTGCCCGGAGGAGGGCGGTGCCGTGAGCGGTGACGCGGGGGCGCCGGTGTTCTCGGTGCGGGTCGACCAGAACCGGTTTCTGCCGGTCGGCGGGACGGACGTGCACGCCATCGTCGAGATCGCGGCCTCCGGACCGCCCGCTCGCGGCGAGCGCGGCGTGACCGGACCGGACGCGCTCACGGGGGCGCCGACCGCGCCGGACGCCGCCGAGGTCGTCATCATCGACACCTCAGGGTCCATGCGCGGCGAGAAGATCGCGGCGGCCCGGCGGGCCGCCGCCGCAGCGGTGGCCGCGCTGCGCGAGGGCGTGCTCTTCGCGATCATCGCCGGCAGCGGCGACGCCGCCATGGTCTACCCGGCCGAACGCCGCCTCGTGGCGGCCACCTCCGGCACCCGCGCCGCCGCCGTCCGTGCGGTCCGCGGCCTGTCCGCCGGCGGCGGGACCCGCATGGGCGTCTGGCTGCGGGCGGCCGGCGACCTGTTCGCCGCGCCGGACACCCCCGCTCTGCGCCACGCGATCCTGATCACCGACGGCCTCGACAACGAGCTCCCCGGCAGCCTCGATGAGGCGCTGAAAGAGGTCGCGGGGCGCTTCGTCTGCGACTGCCGCGGGGTGGGCACCTCGTGGAGCGTCGACGAGCTGCGCCGGATCTCCTCGGCCCTGATGGGCGGCATGGGCATCATCGCCGACCCCGCCGACATGGCGGCCGACGTGCGCGCCATGACCGAGGCCGCCATGGGCAAGACCGTCGCCGACGTGGCACTGCGGCTGTGGATCCCGCAGGCGGCCCGGGTCCGTTTCATCCGCCAGGTCGCGCCGACGGTGCGGGATCTGCGGCGCATCGGCCGGGGCACCCAGGTGGGCGACTACCCGCTCGGTGCCTGGGGCGACGAGGCGCGCGATTACCACGTGTGCGTCGTCGTGCCGCCCGGTCCCCCCGGGCGGCGGATGCGCGCCGGGTGGGTGCGCGTGGTCGCCGGGGAGCGGGTCCTCGCCTCCGGTGACATCCTCGCCGAATGGACGTCCGACGACGAGCGCCCGGCCCGGACCGACGCGCGCGTCGCGCACTACACCGGCCAGGCCCGGCTCGCCCGCGCGGTCCGGGAGGGGCTGGTCGCCCGCAGGAAGGGCGACACCGACACCGCGACCGCCCGGCTCGGCCGGGCGGTCGCCCTGGCGCACGCCTCCGGCAACGAGGCCATGGCGGCGCTGCTGCGGAAGGTCGTCGACGTCGTCGACCCCGAGACCGGGACCGTCCGGCTGCGGTCCCCGGTCGCCGAGGTCGACGAGATGACGCTCGACACCGACTCCACCCGGACCGTGCGCATGCGCGCGGCCGACCCCGCGGAGGGCTAGCCAGTCGAGGGAGGAGCCCACCATGCCGACCTGCCCGGCCGGGCACGACTCGGCCACCGATCGGTTCTGCGCCGTCTGCGCGCTGCGGATCCCCGCGTCGGCGACGCTGCTCCGCGCGCCCGGGGCGCGGGTACCGTCCGCCCGGGGCGCGGGCTCCGAGCAGCCCTGCCCGGAGTGCGGCACCGGGCGCGACGGCCGCTACTGCGAGGAGTGCGGCTTCG
Source organism: Nocardiopsis mangrovi (assembly GCF_042653925.1). NCBI lineage: Bacteria > Bacillati > Actinomycetota > Actinomycetes > Streptosporangiales > Nocardiopsidaceae > Nocardiopsis > Nocardiopsis mangrovi. Next base: position 21,457 of record NZ_JBHSFQ010000031.1, on the reverse strand, counting down.
ACTTCACCGAGCTGGACACGACCGTCGCCTCACCACTCGCCACGCCCGCCCACGGCCTGGCCCGCGTGCCGGCGCAGGTGAGCGGGTACGCCGGAGCGGCGCTACCGCCGCCCGGCCGGGCACGCGGCGGCCCGCCCCCGCATCCGGCCGGCGGCGATCGCGCGGGCCGCGCGGATCCGGCCGCCGTCTGGCGTGCGGTGGTCGGCGCCGATCCGGCTTATCATCAGGCCCTGGCCGACCGCGGAAGGCTCGACCCCGCCGCGATCCGCTTCCCCGCTCACCCGGCGCTGCGGCGGCTTCCGCTCAACAAGAGGCGCATCCACGTGGGGCGGCGCGGCGCCGCGCGCGCGATCGTCCCCGACATCGACCTCGGGGTCCCTCCGGAGGACCCCGCTGTCTCACACCTCCACGCCATGCTGCTGGCCGCACCCGACGGCGGCTGGGTACTGCTCGACCTGGGCTCGACGAATGGGACCACCGTCAATGGGACCGGCGATCCGATCGCGCACGACGTCGCGGTGCCGCTGCACGACGGCGACCGCATCTACCTGGGTGCGTGGACCGTCATCACTCTCCAGAAGGGCTGACCCGCGATGACCACCGGAGCGACCGGCGGCGCGGCCGTCGCCGAAGGGCCCGCTCCCCCCGGGGGGAGCATCGACCGCCCCCCGCGGCGCCGGTGCATCCTGCGCCGGCTGCGCGGGCCGTACGGCACCCGGGTGCGGATCTGGCTGCTGACCTGCCTGTGCCTGGCGTCGGTCGGGGCGCTGTTCTCGGTCACCAGCGTCGCGATCTCCCAGGCGCGCGAGGGCTTCCAGGTCATCGGGCACGGAGCCGGGCCCAAGGTGGCGGCGACCGCCGACCTGTACTTCGCCCTCAGCGACATGGACGCCCAGGTCGCCAACATCCTGCTGATGGGCGACGAGCACGCCCTCGGGTCGGGGCGCGAGGCGTCGGTGCGCCGCTACGAGCAGCGCCGCGACGACGCCAACGCCGCCCTGCTGCACGCGGCCCAGCTCGCCGAGGGCGACGCGGCCGAGCAGCGGACCGTCCGGGAGGTCCTCAACGGCATGGGCGACTACGAGCAGCTCGTCGCGGAGGCGCGGCTGCTCAACGACGAGGCGGGCACGGGCCCGGGCGAACCCGCGGCCAGCGTCGTCGACCGCTACCGCCAGGCGACCGATCTGATGCGCCTGGAGCTGCTGCCCAAGGCGTACAACCTGACCCTGGAGAGCGGCGCGACCGTGCGCGGCGCCTATGAGGAGCGGCGCTCCGACATCCGGCTGGGCCCGGTGTGGGTGGCGGTCTCGGGCACCTTGGCCGTCGTTTCGCTGATCGCCCTCCAGCTGTTCCTGCGCGCCCGGTTCCGCCGCAGCTACAACCCGGCGCTGGCCGCGGCGACGGCGGGCGTGCTCGCCCTGGTCGGGCTCGCCACCGGGATGCTGCAGAACCAGGCGGAGCAGTTGCGCACGGCGAAGGAGGACGGCCTCGACTCCGTCATCGCCCTGTCCCGCGCCCAGGCGATCAGCACCGGGATGAACGCCGACCAGAGCCGCTGGCTGCTCGACCCCGAGCGCGCCGACACCTACGCCCAGAGCTACTTCGAGGACGCGCAGACGGTGCTCTACGTCGAGGGCCCGGGCGGCGTGGTCCCCGGCGACCTGGACGCCTACGACGCCGAGGTGGGCTCGCTGGTCGCCGACCGGGCCGGCTACCGGGGCCGCGTCCTGGGCTTCCTCGGCGACGAGTTGGACGAGACCCGCCTCGACGGCCAGGTCGAGGCCCAGCACGAGGTGCTGCGCGCCTACGACGGCTTCCTGCGGGCCGACCGCGAAATGCGCGCCATCGCCGCCGACGGCCGGCGGCGCGAGGCGGTCGACGCGCACATGGGCGGTGCGGGCTCGGTCCAGGACGCGTTCGACCGCTATGAGGAGACGCTGATCAACCTCACCAGCCTGCACCGGGCGACCTTCGACGACGCGGTGAACGCGGGCGACCGCGGCGTGGCCGGGTGGGAGGCGCTGCTGCCCGCGTCGACGCTGGCCTTCGGCGTGCTCATCCTCGCGGGTGTCCGCCCGCGGCTGGCCGAGTACCGGTGAGCGGCCGCCCGCCCGCCGGCCGGACCGAACGCCCCCGACATCCCAGATGCCACCCGGCCCCGACGACGACCGACCTCCCCGACGACCCCCGGCGAACCGGACCGACCCCCACGACCCCACGACCGACGACCCGAAGATGAGGAGACGGCGATGCGGTTGCGTGATCTCGCACTTCCCCTGGCCGCTGTCCTGACGGTGTGCTCCTGCGCGGGGGCGCTCAGCGATACCCGGTCGCTGCTCTCCCTCGGGAGCCTGCGGATCGGCGTCAAGGCCGACCAGCCGAGCCTTGGCCTGCGCGGGGCCGACGGATCCTTCACCGGGTTCGACGTGGACGTCGCGCTCGACGTCGCCGAGCGGCTCGGAGTCGACCGCGAGGACGTCGACTTCGTCCCGCTGACCTCCGCGCAGCGCGAGGAGTACCTGAGGGAGGGCAGGGTGGACCTGGTCGTCGCCACGTACTCCATCACCCCCGCCCGCAAGACCGAGGTCACCTTCGCCGGCCCCTACTACGTCGCCCACCAGGACACCCTGGTCCGCGCCGAGGAGACGTCGATCCGCGACGTGCGCGATCTGGAGGGGCGGCGGCTGTGCCAGGGTGAGGGGTCCAACTCCGCCGACCGGATCATCGAGGAGCGGGGGATCGGCGCCCGCCTGGTGGAGGCGCCGAGCTACAGCGCGTGCGTGTCCATGCTCGCCGAGGGGGAGGCCGACGCGGTGTCCACCGACGACCTCATCCTGGCCGGGTTCCTGCTCCAGGACCGGTCCGCCTTCAAGCTGGTCAACGCGCCGTTCACCGATGAGAGGTACGGGATCGGCGTCGCCGAGCAGGACGTGTCGGGCTGCGAGGCCGTCAACCGCGCCATCACCGACATGTACCAGGACGGTACGGCCGAGCGGCTGCTGCGCACCTGGTTCGGCGACACCGGGCTCGACATCGTCACCAGCGTCCCGCAGTTCGAGGGCTGCTCCTGAGCCGCCCCGCCGCCCCCTCCGGACGCCGGTGCGTTCGGCTCGCGGCCCCTTTCGGCGCCGGTCCGGGCGGGTCGGCGTCGCCGCATGGAACGCGAGGGTGGTATACGAACGTCGGATGGGGGACACCCCGATGAAGGGAGACCGCACGGGTGACGATCGTGGAGTTCCTGTTTGCGCGCTTGGACGAGGACGAGCGGGCGGCGCACGCGGCGTCATCTGCGAGCGGCGGTCCCGCGCGGGCCCGCGCCGACGTCGACGCCAAGCGGCGGATCGTGCGCGGCTACGTGACGGCCCATGACACCTGCATGAACGGGCTGGGCGAGCACGGCCCGGCCGCCGCCCTCCCCGCGGCCGACTCCTGGGCGGCCCTCCACGCCTGGCGCCGGGCCCTGGAGCACCTGGCGGTGGTCTACGAGTCCCACCCCGATTACGAGGACTCCTGGCGCGGTTGAGCCCCTCGCGGGCGGGCCCGGTCCGCCGCGCAGCCGGGGCCGAAGGGCCGCCGGTGCCGGTGACGGCACACCGACCGCCCCGCCGCGGCGGGTCCGCAACGGGCGCGCGCCGTCACAGGTTGAGGGCCTCCACCGCGAGGAGGTAGCCCTCGTTGTAGGTCGGGAACTGGGCGATGCCGTCGGCGAGGCGGCCGACCGGGATGGCCTCGCGTACGGCCAGGGCGGCCGTGTGGATGACCTCCCCGGCCAGGGGGGCGACCGCCCAGGCGCCGATGAGCACGCCCCGCTCGCGGTCGGCGAGCACGCCCATGCGGCCCTCGGGCTCGGTGGCATAGGTCCAGGGCCGGGCCAGCATCGCGGCCAGGTCGACCTCCGCGGTGACGAAGTCGAGCCCCTGGTCGCGCGCCTGGCCCTCGGTGAGCCCCACGACGGCGATCTCAGGGTCGCTGAACACCACCCGCGGGACGCCCGCGTAGTCGGCCACCCGGTCGCGGCCCAGGATGTTGTCCGCGGCCACGCGCCCCTGGTACTTCGCGACGTGGGTGAACAGGGCGACGCCCGTGACATCGCCGACCGCCCACAGCCCTTCGGCCACCCGGCACCGCTCGTCGACGGCCAGACCGCGGGCGCCCACCTCGATGCCCGCCTCCTCCAGCCCCAGGCCCTCGGTGCGCGGCCGGCGGCCGGTGGCCAGCAGCACCACGTCGGCGGCGATCCGGGCGCCGTCGTCCAGCTCGACCACGCTGTCGGTGCCGTCGCGGTAGAACCGGCGCGGCTCGCTGCCCGTGCGGACGTCGACACCGTCGCGGGCCAGCAGGTCGGTGGTCAGCGCGCCGATGCGCGGGTCCTCGCGGTTCATCAGGAAGGGGCCCCGTTGGAGCAGCGTCACCCGGGTGCCCATGCGGGCGAGGAACTGCCCCAGCTCCACGCCGACCGCGCTGCCGCCGATCACCACCGCCCGGCCGGGGATCTCGTTCAGGGTGGTGGCCTCGCGGTTGGTCCACACGGTGACCTCGTCCAGGCCCGGGACCGGCGGCCGGATCGGGGCGGAGCCGGTGGCCACGATGACGTGGTCGGCGGTGAGCACCGCGTCCTCGGCCTCGACCCGCCACGGGTCGCGCCCGGTGATCCGGCCGCTGCCCTTGACGACCGCGACGCCCTGGTTCCGGTAGCCGTCGACCTGCCCCGAATCGTCGAGGTGGCGGATCATGGTGTCGCGGTAGGCGCGCATCGCCTGCCAGTCGGGCTGCGGTGCCGAGAGCCCCGCGACCCCCGCCGCCCCGGCGCGGGCCTCGGGCGGGCGCAGCAGCGTCTTGGAGGGGATGCAGGCCCAGTAGGCGCATTCCCCGCCGACCAGTTCCCGTTCGACCACGGCGACCCGCTTGCCCTGCGCGGCCAGCCGCGACGCCGCGACCTCGCCCCCCGGCCCCATGCCGATCACGATCGCGTCGTAGTGCCCGTCCACGCGGCTCCCCTTTCCTCGACGGTGCGCGGCACCGGCGGAGGGCCACCCGGGCGTCGGCACGGGCGGCTCCGGCAAGGCGCCAGATCCTTGCTACGCCACACCGTCCCCGGGGACACCGCCGACGCGCCGAACGCCCGCCCGCGGGTCCCGCCCGCCGGCCCGTCGCGGTGCCCCCCGACCGCCTCCGTCCCGGTCGGTCCGCGGTCGGACGGCTCCGTCAGGAGGTCAGGACGACCTTGCCGGTCGTCTCGCGGTTCTCCAGGGCGGTGTGGGCCCGCGCCGCGTCCTTCAAGGGGAACGCGGTGACGGGCGGGACGAGCCGGCCCGCCGCCAGTTCGGCCAGCGCCCGGGTCTCCAGCGCGCGCATGCCGCCCGCCAGGCGCACGATGTGCGGGCCGACCGCCCAGACGGCGCTGAGCCCGCGCTCGGCGAGGTCGGCGGTCGTGAGCCGGGTGGGCTCCCCGGCCGAGGCGGAGTATCCGTGCAGCACGATCCGCCCGCCGCCCCCGAGCAGCCCCAGAACGGCCGCACCGGTGTCGCCGCCCACCCCGTCGAGCGCGACCGTCACCTCGCGGTCGCCGAGCTCGGCGCGCACCCGCGCGGGCCAGTCGCCGTCGAGGTAGTCGACCGCGATGTCCGCGCCGAGCCGCCGCGCGAGCGCCGTCTTGGCCGCCCCGCCCGCCAGCGCCACCACGGTCGCCCCGATGGCATGGGCGGCCTGTACCGAAAGGCTGCCCATGCCGCCCGCCGCCGAGGTCACCAGCACCACGTCGTCGGGATTCAGGGCCGCCCGGTCGAGCATGCCGATCGTCGTGCGCCCGGTGCCGATCATCGCGACGGCGGTGTCGGCCGCCACGTGGTCGGGCAGCACGTGCAGCGACGCGGCGTCCGCCACGACCCGCTCGGCGTAACCGCCCGTCCCCGCGGCCCCCAAGTGCACGACGACCCTGCGGCCCACCCACTCCGGGTCGGTCCCGGGCCCCACCGCGCCGACCACTCCGGCGGCCTCCCGTCCGGGGACCGTGGGCAGGCGGGGCGCGGGGAAGGGGCCGCCGACGGGTCCTTCGCGCAACCGGGTGTCGACGACGTGCACGCCGCTCGCCGCGACGTCGACCCGCACCTGGCCCTCGCCGGGAACGGGGTCGGGGACCTCCTCGTACAGCAGGTTCTCCGCGGGTCCGAATTCGTACAGCCGGATCGCGTGCACGGCTGGCCTCCTGGTCGTCGATCGGGCCTCCGCACCGTGTGCGGCGGTCCGCGGGTGTCGCCCGTCGCCGCCGACACTAGAACCTCGATCAATGTTGAGGTCAAGGTGCCGGTCTCCGAGAGCCGCGGAATCGCGACACCGGGCCCGCGCGCCGCGCCGCCGAGCCCGGCGCGGAGGGCCGGAGGCGGCTACGCTGCCGCTGTCGTCCCTTGCGCGGCAGCGGATGCGGCCGCCGGCCCGGCCACCGGCGCACCCGGCCCGGAGCCCCGGCGTCCGGCCCGCGGCGCCGGGCGCCCGCGCCCGCCCGGCGGCCGCGGGGACGGCGACCCTGAGAAGCGCCCGCGACGACGAGGAGCGAACCCATGCCCGACACGACCGCCGAGGACCACCAGCGCCTGGACGGGCGCCCCGAGTGGTCGGCGCTCGCCGAACATCGGGACCGGCTCGGCGACATCCACCTGCGCGACCTGTTCTCGGCCGATCCCGACCGGGCCCGCCGCTACACCGTCCAGGTCGGCGACCTGCACCTGGACTACTCCAAGCACCTCGTCACCGACGAGACGCTGCGGCTGCTGCGCGACCTGGCCGCCGCCACCGATGTCGCGGGCCTGCGCGACGCCATGTTCCGCGGCGAGCGGATCAACACCACCGAGGGCCGCGCGGTCCTGCACACCGCTCTGCGCGCCCCGGCGGACGCGGTCGTGAAGGTCGACGGGCACGACGTCGTCCCCGACGTGCACGCGGTGCTGGAGCGGATGGCCGGATTCGCCGACCGCGTGCGGTCGGGGGAGTGGCGCGGGTACACCGGCGAGCCGATCTCCACCGTGGTCAACATCGGCATCGGCGGCTCCGACCTGGGCCCGGCGATGGCCTATGAGGCGCTGCGCTCCTTCACCCGCGACGGGCCCGCCACGCGGTTCGTGTCCAACGTCGACGGCTCCGACCTGCACGAGGCCCTGCGCGACCTCGACCCCGCCACGACGCTGTTCGTCGTCGCGTCCAAGACCTTCGGCACGATCGAGACCATCTCCAACGCGACCTCGGCACGGGAGTGGCTGCTGTCCGGGCTCGGCGGGGACCCCGCGGCGGTGGCGGCACACTTCGTCGCCGTGTCCACCAACGCGGACAAGGTCGCGCGGTTCGGCATCGACACCGCGAACATGTTCGAGTTCTGGGACTGGGTGGGCGGCCGCTACTCCTACGACTCCGCCATCGGGCTGTCCCTGATGATCGCCATCGGCCCGGCCCGGTTCCGCGAGATGCTCGACGGCTTCCGTCTCGTGGACGAGCACTTCCGCACGGCCCCGCTGGAGGCCAACGCGCCCGTCCTGCTGGCCCTGCTGGGGATCTGGTACGGCGAGTTCCACGACGCGCAGTCGCACGCGGTCCTGCCCTACAGCCACTACCTCTCGCGCTTCACCGCCTACCTCCAGCAACTCGACATGGAGTCGAACGGCAAGTCGGTCGACCGCGACGGACGCCCGGTGGCCTGGGAGACCGGACCGGTCGTCTGGGGCACGCCGGGGACCAACGGGCAGCACGCCTACTTCCAGCTGCTCCACCAGGGGACCAAGCTGGTGCCCGCCGACCTCATCGGGTTCGCCCGCCCCGGTGCCGAGCTGGCACCGGGCCTGGCCGCCCAGCACGACCTGCTCATGGCCAACCTGTTCGCCCAGGGGCAGGCGCTGGCGTTCGGCAAGACCGCCGCCGAGGTCGAGGCCGAAGGGGTGCCCCTGGACCAGGTGCCGCACCGCACGTTCCGCGGCGACCGGCCGACGACGACCATCATCGCCCCGGAGCTGACCCCCTCGGTCCTGGGGCAGCTCATCGCGCTCTACGAGCACAAGGTGTTCGTGCAGGGCGCGGTGTGGGACATCGACTCCTTCGACCAGTGGGGGGTGGAACTGGGCAAGGCGCTGGCCACCCGGATCGAGCCGGCCCTCAGTTCGGGTGCCCCCGTTCCGGGGCTGGACGCCTCGACCACCGAACTGGTCCGCCTCTACCGCAGCCTCCGGGACCGCTGACCGCGCCCGACGACACCAGAGCGACCGCCGCCGGACGGCGGCGGTCGCTGTGCTCCCCGCTCAGCCTGCGGGGCGCCCTCAAGGCGGTGCCGGTCCGGGGAAACAGTCCTCGTCGCCGGGCGGACCGGAAATATTGTTTAAATTTCAACTGTTCACTAGGGTGCAGGCACGGACCCGGATGAACAGGAGACCGACATGGACGTGCGTCCCTCAGGCATCCACCACGTGACGGCGATCGCGGGCGATCCCCAGGCCAACGCCGACTTCTACCTGAACGCCCTGGGGATGCGGCTGGTCAAGAAGACCGTCAACTTCGACTCCCCCGAGACCTACCACCTCTACTACGGCGACCGGGCGGGCAACCCCGGCACCATCATGACGTTCTTCCCGTGGCCCGGGTCGCCCAAGGGCCGGCTCGGCGCCGGCCAGGCCACCACCACGTCCTTCTCCGTGCCCGAGGGCTCGCTGGGCTGGTGGCAGCGGCACCTGGCCGCCCTCGGAGTGGCGGCCACCCGCCCCGCAGAACGCCTCCAAGAGGACGTCCTCACCCTGCGCGACCCCGACGGCCTCGTCCTCGAACTCGTCGCCGCCGCCGACACCCATGACACCGACCCGTGGGACGGCGGCCGGGTGCCCGTCGAGCACGCCATCCGCGGCATCCGCGCCGTGACCCTCACCGAGCACGACCCCGACGGCACCGCCGACATGCTCAACGGGCGCCTCGGCTTCCGGCTCGCCGCGGAGGAGGGCGACCGCCTCCGTTTCCACACCGGCGACGCGGCGGCCGGCGTGGGCACCGTCGTCGACGTCGTCGCCGCGCCCGGCGCCGCCCGCGGGCTGGTGGCGGCCGGCACCGTCCACCACGTCGCCTACCGCGCCCCCGACCGCACCACCCAGGACGGCTGGCGCCGCTCCCTGGCCGCCGACGGCGTGGACGTGACCGAGATCCGCGACCGGTCCTACTTCACCTCCATCTACTTCCGCGAGCCCGGCGGCGTGCTGCTGGAGATCGCCACCGACGGCCCCGGGTTCGACTACGACGAACCGCTGCTCCAGCTCGGCCGCAGCCTGCGCCTCCCGCCGTGGCTGGAGCCCGACCGCGAGCGCATCGAGGCCCACCTGCCGGGCCTCGCCGTCTCCGGCGCCGTCCAGGACGGGGCGTGACCCCGGTGGCCACCGACTTCCCCCACGTCTTCCGGCCCGCCGAGCGGCCGGGCGCGCCCACCCTCGTCCTGCTGCACGGGACCGGCGCCGACGAGCACGACCTCATCGGGCTCGGCCGCGCGCTCGATCCCGGGGCGGCGCTGCTGTCGCCCCGGGGCCGGGTCGACGAGAACGGGGCCAACCGTTGGTTCCGCCGGCTGCGCGAAGGCGTCTTCGACGTCGACGACGTCATCGCGCGCACGCACGAACTCGCGGAGTTCATCGCGGCCACCGTCGCCGACCGCGGCCTGGAACCGCGCCGGCTGGTCGCGGTCGGCTTCTCCAACGGCGCCAACATCGCGGCGGCGACCCTGCTGCTCCGGCCCGGCCTGCTGCGCGGCGCAGCGCTGTTCGCCGCTGCGGCGCCCCTCCAGGGTCGGGATCCGGACCGGGTCGATCTGTCCGGAACCGGGGTCTTCATGGGGGCCGGAACCGCCGACCCCATCACGACGATCGACCAGGCGCGCCTGCTCGCCGGGCAGTTGTCGGACCGCGGCGCCGACGTCCGGCTGCACGAGCACCCGGGAGGGCACGCGCTGCCGCCCGCGGTGCTCGCCGACGCCCGGACCTGGCTCGACGCGTTGGCCGCGGCCGACGGCGCCGCCCGCCCGAGCGGCACGGGCCCCCGGTGAGCGGCGGCTCCGGAGCGGCTCCGCGCACCGCCGCGGAGCCGCCGGACCGGCCCGCCGCACGGCGGAGCGGGCGGGCGCCACGAAGTACGATGACCACCATGGACGGGGTCAGGTGGCTCGATGCGGATGAACAGCGGACCTGGCGGAGCTTTCTCCGCGCGAACTCGCAGATCGAGCAGGAGCTCGACCGCGACCTCCAGGAACGCAACGGCTTGACCCTCGTCGAATACGGCATCCTGGTCAGCCTGTCCGAGGCCGAGGGGCGGCGGATGCGCATGCGCGGCCTCGCCGACAGCGTGATCGTCTCCAAGAGCCGCCTGTCGCACCAGATCGCCCGGCTGGAGCAGGCCGGGCACGTCCGCCGCGAGACCTGCGCGGAGGACCGCCGCGGATCCTGGGCCGTGCTCACCGACAAGGGCGCCCGCCTGCTCGACGAGGCGGCCACCGGGCACGTCAGCAAGGTGCGCGCGCGGCTCTTCGACCGCCTCACCCCGGAGCAGGCCGCGGTGCTCGGGGAGATCATGAGCGCCCTGGAGGCCGGTGCGCTCGAACCCCGCCCCTGACCGCTCCCGCGGTGGCCGCGGCCGGGAGCGTCAGGGCGTGCGGCCGATGAAGCCGAGGAACCGGTCCTGTTCAGGGGCGTCGTCGGGCACCGGCACCTCCGGTCCGCAGACATTGGGCGAGCGCATCGCGTCGCCCAGCCCCCGGATCTCGGTGAAGTACCGGTGCACCTGGTCGGCCGGCAGGGTCTCGTCCTGACCGGTGGCGCGGGCGATGTCCCAGGCGTGTACGAGCAGGTCGAAGCCGAGGAATCGGTCGACGGTGTCGGCCACGTTCGTCCGGCCGAAATACCCCTCGTATTCCGCGCCGGCGCGGGCGGGGTCGTCCAGGACGGCCTGCATGGCGTCGCGGGCCTCGGCCCACGCGCCCTCGGGGTCGTCGTCGGCCGACCGGGTCAGCTCCAGCTTCACCCCGGCGTGGCCGGGCATGTTCAGGTGGTTGTCCAGCATGTGGCGCAGGACGTCGCGCGCGGTCCAGCCCTCGCACGGCGACGGGTCCTCCCACCGCTCGTCGGGCACGGCTTGGACGCGCCGGGTGAACTCTGCGGAAAGGGCGCGGTAGCGCGCGGAGATCTCGCTCATGGCTTCATGGTCACCGATGCCGCGGCGGGAGTCGTGTACGGATCGGACATCTTCTCCACAGCCTGTGGACCGCGGATGTCCGCCCTCGGATCCGTGCTCAGCGGCCGATGAGCTCGCGCGGGCTCGATCCGGCGATGGCGCGGCAGTCGCGCGACAGGTACGGCTGGTCGGTGTAGCCCGCGGCGGCGGCGAGTCGCGCGAGGTCCACCGGTGCGGCCGGATGGCGGGCGATCCCGAGGAACCGCTGGAGGCGCAGGATCCGCCGCAGGGTCGCCGGGCCGTACCCGAAGGCCGCCGTGCAGCGGCGGTGCAGCTGGCGTTCGCTCAGCCCGGTGGCGGCGGCCAGGCCGGCGACCGTCGTGGCGGGGTCGCGCGCCAGCATGCTCGCCACCGCCGCGGTGGCGTCGTCCTGGGCGGGGGCGTCGGCCAGCCACCGGCGCACGTGCTCCTCCAGGATCCCGGCGCGCGCCGCGGGCGCGGCGTCGCCAAGGCGTTCCGACAGCAGGCGCTGCGCGCGTCCGCCGAGCGCGTCCTCCAAGGGGATCCGGCGATCGCGGACGTCGGCGGTGTCGAACCCCAGGACGGCCCCCGCCCGGCCGGGCCGGAACCGGACGCCGACGGCCTCGGTGCCGCGCGGCAGCCGGAAGGACCACGCGGCGGTCTCGGGGCCGCACACCACGATCCTGCCGTTGTCGATCCACAGAACGTCGACGCAGCCGTCGGGGACCAGGCGGTGGGTGCCCTCGATGCGCGCGGTCCAGCCGGTCACCAGGTCCGGCGCCAGGTCGCGGGCGACCGGCGACGGCGAATACCAGGTCATGGGCCCACTTTAGGTCGTTGCTCCGGGCGCGGGCAGGCCGTCCGCAATCCGTGCGGGGGGTGCGGCGTCGTCACGCACGGGCCGGTGGCCCAGACTGGACCATGCGCACAGTCACCGCCTGAGAGGCACCGGGAGCGTACATGGCCCAACCGCACACCGCCGGCCCCGCAGGACCGCGCCTGCTGGCACTGAGCGACCTGCACGTGTCGCACGCCGAGAACCGGGAGATCGTGGAGGCGCTACAGCCGGGGACACCGGGGGACTGGCTGATCGTGGCCGGCGACGTCGCCGAGACCGTCGCCGACATCGGCTGGGCGCTGCGCCTGCTGCGCGAGCGCTTCGCCGAGGTGGTGTGGGTCCCCGGCAACCACGACCTGTGGACCGTCCGCCACGACGACGTCCAGCTGCGCGGGGCCGAGCGCTACGACCACCTCGTGGCCCTGTGCCGGGAGATCGGGGTGCACACGCCGGAGGACCCGTTCCCGGTCTGGGAGGGCGCCGGCGGGCCCGTGACCATCGCCCCGCTCTTCACCCTCTACGACTACTCGTTCCACCCGCCCGGGACCGACAACAAGGAGGACGGGCTCGCCTACGCGCACGGCACGGGGGTGGTGTGCACCGACGAGTTCCTGCTGCACCCCGACCCCTACCCGACCCGTGAGGCGTGGTGCGCGGCCCGGATCGACTACAGCGAGCGCCGGCTGTCGGAGGTGGGCGGGCCGACGGTGCTGGTCGACCACTACCCGCTCGTGCGCCACCCGACCGACATCCTGCGCTATCCCGAGTTCGCCCAGTGGTGCGGGACCGTGCGCACGGCCGACTGGCACACCAAGTACGACGCCGTGGCCGTCGTCTACGGCCACCTGCACATCCCGAGGACCACCTACCAGGACGGGGTGCGGTTCCAGGAGGTGTCGCTCGGCTATCCGCGCGAGTGGCGCCGCCGGCCGATCCCGCAGCACCGCATCCACACCGTCCTGCCGGCGTCCTGACGCCGGAGGGGCCACGAACGGCCAAGAACGGCCGCGGCCGGCCGGGCGCGACTGCGCCCGGCCGGCCGCGGAGCCGGAACACGGCTGGTCAGGATCCTGACGCCGACCCTCCGGAGTCGGCGCCGCCGCCGGATCCCCCGGAGTCGCCGCCTCCCGGAGCCGTGCCGTCGGCAGCGCCGTCACGGCCGTCACCGCTGCCGCCGTCGCCCGAGGGCGGCCCGGCCGGCGTTCCCGCGGGCGGCGCGCCGCCGCCCGACGTCGCCTCGACCCGGTTCATGTTGGAGTTGCGGTAGGAGTAGGCGAAGTACACGACCAGGCCGATCAGCAGCCAGATTCCGAACCGCCACCAGGTGTGCCAGCCCAGGAAGCTGATCAGCCACAGCGAGAACACCACGCCGATCAGCGGGACCACGGGCATGCCCGGGGTGCGGAACGTGCGGGGCAGGTCCGGGCGCTTGTAGCGGAGCACGATCACCGCGATGCAGACGACGACGAACGCCGACAGGATCCCGATGTTGGTCAGCTCCGCGACCTCCAGGATGGGGAAGAAGCCGGCCAGGAGGGCCGACAGGACGCCGGCGATCCAGGTGACGCGGACCGGCACGTGGTACTTGCGGTCGGTCTTGGCGAACCACTTCGGCAGCAGGCCGTCGCGGCTCATCGCGAACCACACGCGGGTGGCGCCGAGCATGAAGGTGAACATCACCGTGAGGATGCTCAGCACGGCGCCGATGGCGATGAGGTTGGCCAGCCAGCCCAGGCCCACGGACGCGAACGCCGCCGAGAACCCGGCGGTGGGGTCGATCTCGGTGTAGTTCTGCATGCCGGTGAGCACCAGCGACGCCATGACGTACAGGACCATGGAGATCACCAGCGAGTAGATGATCGCCTTGGGCATGTGCCGCTGCGCGTCCTTGGACTCCTCGGCCGCCGTGCTCATGGCGTCGTAGCCGAACACCGCGAAGAACACGAGTGCCGCGCCGGAGAGGGTCCCGGCCACGCCGAAGGGGAAGAACGGGTCGTAGTTCGCGGTGTCCACGAAGAACACGCCGACCACGATGATCACGCCGACGATCGCGACCTTGAGGATCACGAACGCGGTCTCGAACCGCGCGGCGTTCTTCACGCCGCGGGTGAGCAGGAACGCGATGCCCAGGCACAGCAGCACGGCGAAGAGGTTCACCTTGTAGCTGCCGTCGGGGACCCCGGCGGGCTCGGTGCCCGGGGCGCCCGACATCCACAGGGGGAGTGACAGGCCGATCCCGTTCAGGAAGAAGTCGAAGTAGCCGGAGATCCCGATGGCCACCACGGAGACGATCGCGATGTACTCCAGCAGCAGGTCCCATCCGATGAACCAGCCGACGATCTCGCCCAGCACGATGTAGCCGTAGGTGTAGGCGGACCCGGCGCGCGGGATGAGCCCGGCGAACTCGGCGTAGGAGAACGCGGCGGCGGCGCTGGCGACGCCCGCGATCAGGAAGGAGAACAGGACCGCGGGGCCGGCGGTCTCGTTGGCGATCGCCCCGGCCAGGGAGAACACCCCGGCGCCGATGATGGCGCCGACACCGATCGCCGTGAGCTGCCACAGGCCGAGGGCTTTGGCGAGGCCGCCGCCCTCGGCCGGGTCTTCGACGCTGTCGATCGGCTTGCGCCGGAAGACACCCCTTCCAGGGCTGAGACTCTGCTGACCGGATGCCATATGGATTCCACCTGTCACATCTGCGAGGGTGCGCGCGGCGGCTCCCCGGGGGACGGACGATCCGCATGCTCACGGGGGTCGTGTGGCTCGCCTTGCTCGTGGGGACGAACCGCCCGCGGCGCCCGATTCACCGAAAAGTGCCGACCGTCACTGTTTTCCCGCACCGTACGCCTGCGAAGGTCGAGATGAGCTGTTCCATTCCACTACAGTTCGGGAACGCCATTGTCCGATCGGACGAATGACGACGCCCCGCAGCGGGGTGACTCCGCACCGTCGCGTGCCCTTGAGTGGGATCGGATGGCCGCCGGGACCGGGTCCCATCACCCTTGCGCCGACGGCTCGGGTCCGGGTCGAGCGCGGTTCGGGCCGACGCCCCGCCTGCCACTCGGGGGTGTTCGCCGGCGCTCCGGCGGGCCCGTGTGTTCCTATCGTCGCCTGAGCCCTTGAACGGGCGGTTTCGACGGGGCGAAGGAGCCGTGCGTCCCGAGCGGATGCAGGGGCCGGGGCGTGAACGGCTCGTCATCCGTATCGGTGTCGTGTGTCCGGGACGATGCCGTGCGTAACTATACTAAAAAAGTAGGTTTAGTATATTATTCGTCCTGGATTCCCGGACGACGAGTACCGGCGGGACCCTCCAGACCCTTCCCCCACCCGCGGCGACGGCGTCGCCGAACGCGAGGTCACGATGAGCACGGACGGCAGCGGCCCCGAGGCCGCCCCGAAGAAGCGCAGGACGGCGCCCTACGGCATCGGCGAGGACTGGGCGGCGACCATTGTCGGCCTCGTCCTCCTCCTGGTCTCACTTGTCGGCGTCATCCCCGAAGGGCTGGTGCCCTGATGCCCGACGACACCACCGCGCCGGACCCCGCCCCCTCTCCCGGCTCCGCCTCCGCATCCGGTGCCGCTGGGCCCGGCCGGGCGACCGCTCCCGACACCCCCGGCGCAACGCCGTCGCCCGGCACCGGAACCGCGGCCGCCTGGCCGTGGGCGGCGGCCGGCGTTCTGGTGGTCCTCGTCCTGGCCGCGGTCACCCGCTACCTGGAGACCGCGGTCCCCGAGGCCACGGCGGGTACCGCCGTGGGCGGGTTCGCCGAAGCCGTCGAGTACCCCGTCTACGCGATCATCCTCGGCCTGCTCGGCAACCTCGCGCTGTCCTTCGGCGGCCTGCGGGAACGGCTCGCCGGGGGCTTCCGCACCGAGTTCTTCATCAAGACCGGCCTGGTGCTCCTCGGCTCCACCGTGCTGTTCGACGTCATCGTCCGCGCGGCCCTCCCCTCCATCGTCCAGTCGCTCGCGCTGGTGACGCTCGTCTTCCTGGCGACCTGGTGGATCGGCGGCCGGTTCGGGCTCGACGACCGGCTGCGCGCCCTCATCGCCTCCGCCGTGTCCATCTGCGGCGTGAGCGCGGCGATCGCGGCGGCGGGGTCGGTCCAGGCGAAGAAGGAGCAGCTGGCCTACACCGCCAGCCTGGTGATCCTCTTCGCGGTCCCGTCGATCTTCCTGCTGCCCTGGCTGGTCGGCGTCCTGGGCCTCACCGGCCCGCAGGCGGGGGCCTGGATCGGCGGCAACATCGACACAACGGCGGCGGTCGCCGCGGCGGGCGCGATCGTCGGCGAGGACGCACTCCAGATCGCCACCATCGTGAAGTCCACCCAGAACGTGCTGATGGGGGTGGTCGCCGTTGCCCTCACCGCCTACTTCACCTTCCGGGTCGCCCCGGCCGAACAGGCCGCCGCGGCATCGGCCGGCACCGCCGCCGCGGGTGCGGAGGGCCCGTCCCCCGCGGTCGAGCGCCCCGGCCTGCGCACGCTGTGGGACCGCTTCCCGAAGTTCGTCCTCGGGTTCCTCGCGGCGTCGGTCATCGCCACCGTCTGGGCGACGACGACGGGCACCGCGGGGGAACCGGGCCTGGAGACGGCCCGCGCGCTGCGCGACTGGTTCCTCATCGCCGCGTTCACCAGCATCGGCCTGGAGTTCCGGGCGGGGTCCCTGAAGGAGGCGGGCTGGCGTCCCATCGGCGTCTTCGCGATCGCGACGGTCATCAACCTGACGCTCGGGCTGCTCCTCGCGGTCCTGCTCTTCGCCGATTTCACCGTGTGAGCCCGGCCCCGGCCCTGCGCCGCCCCGGCCCCTACCCCCTGGGGGCCGGGGGCGCGCAGGGCTATTCGGCGGCGTGTGCGGCGCGGCGGGCCGCCGCTCGCAGGGGGTCGTCCCCTGCGGTGGCGTCCGGGGCGGTGTCGTCCCGGGTGGGGTCCGCGGGCCGTCCGAGGTGGGCGTAGACCTCGGCGAACGCCTCCGCCTGCGCCGGGTCGTCGATCCAGGTGGCGGAGCTGCGGAGGGTGACCTCGTAGAGCGTGCCGAAGAGCACGGCGAACTCGCCGCGACGCAGTCGGCCCTCGGCATAGGCGGTCGCGAGCGCGCCCAGAGACGGCATCATGCGGGCCCCACCAGATCGTCGAGACGGGCGTCGATGTCGGTGATGCGCTCCCGCATGGTCGGCGCGTCGATGAGGTCGCCGCCGAGCAGGTGCGGCTTGTCGGTGTAGCTGTCGGCGACGTGCATCGCCTCGTTGACCAGCATGTACGCATCGCGCGAGAGACCGGTGTTGGAGGTCCGCGCGAGGTCGAAGAAGACCGCGCTGAACTCCGCCGCCTTCAGCCGATCGCCGAGGAACGCGGATATGCACACCCGGAACGGTACGAGTGCCTCACGGACGGCGGCGGACATCAGAGCACTCCATCACGCAGCAGGTATTCGAGCTGGGGGTCGCCCGGGTCAGTCTTCCAGGCGGCGATGACCTTGCCAACCTCCGGCCCGTCGGCGGCGACACTGACGTGCTGCCCGGTGTCGGGGTCGACGTAGTGGTGGGCCGGCTGCCCCCGGTAGGTCCCGGTGATCTTCCGGTTGTTGGGGCTGCGCATGAAGTGCCCCAGGGCCTCCAGGTACTGCACCCGTGTCTGCTTGTTCCACTTGCCCGTCACTCCGAAGTCCGCGGCGTGCTTGAAGTGGTGCTCGATGCGGTTGGGGTCCATCCAGATGTCGCCGCAGCCCGGCCCGGCGTTGTGCGTGAGGACGTCGGTGAAGCCGCCGGCGGGACCCGCGGCGCCCGCGCCGGAGGCGGCGGTACCGGGAAGGGAGATGTAGTAGGTGCGCAGGTCGTCCACGGTCAGGTTGTAGACGCTCGTGCGTATGGTCGACGCCGACGTGGAGGCCACCGAGACGGCGTCGCCCTCGGCGGTGCGCAGGGTGTCGCCCGTCCGCAGTTCGGCGGCCGTGACCCAGGTCCCGTCCGATTCCTCCCAGAAGGGGTGCTCGGCGGTCGCGGTGACGGCTCCGGCGGCCCGGCCGTCGGCGTTGACCCGGATCTCCACGAGGTCCTTGCTCCCGGAACCGGTGATGAGGCCGGTCACGGCGCGCGGGCCGGTGGTGCCGGTGGCGGGGTCGGTCGCCAGGACGGCATCGCCCTCGGTGACGTCCTCGATCGCGAGGCGGGTGCCGTCGGCCATGAGGACCAGGGTCCCCGCGGAGAAGCTGTTGGCCTCGCAGGCCCGCAGCAGCCGGTTGCGCGTGGACGACGCGGTGTCGAGGTTGTCGGCGGCGGTGTCGAGGCGCCCGCTGACCCGGCGCCAGCGGTTCCACAGGCGCAGGATCTTGGGGGACTTCGCGATGAGCTTGGCGCCCTTGCCCCACGGTGCGAATCCGATGACGGTCCAGATGCAGGCGATGATGTCGCCCTCGGTGATGCACTTGCGGGCGTCCTCGATGCCCAGGATCTCGCCGAGGAGGGTCATCAGCTCGCCGTCGATGCCGTCGTACTCCTCCTGGGCGGCGGCGTGCTCGGCCTCGGCCTCGTCCAGGGCGTCCTGTGCGTCCGCGACCTCGGGATCGATGAGGGGGTCGTTGAAGACGGGCTCGATCTCGTCGGGGTCGTCCGCGGTTTCGCCCTCACCGCCCTCTTCGCCGTCGCCTTCGCCGTCCGTTCCGGGGGACGGCTCGGCGGTGGGGTCGTCGCCGGAACCGTCGCCACCGCTGTCGCCGGTGCCGTCGCTGTCGCCGGTGTCCTGGCCGCCGTCGGCGAGCGTCTCGCAGTCGTCGTCACCTTCGACGCGGCACAGCGCGGTGTCGTAGAGCGACCGGACCTCGGTGGGCAGCCCCATCGCGACGACGGCCGCCGTGACGACCGCGATGAGCATGATCAGCGCCGCGTACTCGGCCTTGAACGCGCCGGAGTCGGACTGCGCCCGCCATACCCACCGCAACGTCGACTCCCTGGACTCCCTCTGCGCGAGGGCCATCCGGACAGGCCCGTCGCAATTCTCGACTGTAGAGAGGGGCGCCCTCGGGTGAACAGGGCCCACGGGCCCAATCGGGTGTCACGGGCTCGGGCGGTAGAGCCGGTGGGGGCCGCTGTCCTTGACCGCCCGGCGGGCCGAGCCGGGGCGGCCCTCCGCTGGCGCGCCCGCGCGGCCGCGGCCGTCCTGGACCGCGAACCCGTCCCGGCATCGGCCGGAGAGCCGTGGCGGTGCGCGGATCCCGGACGTCGGGATAGCGTCCGGTGAGGAGGTGCGGGCATGAGTTTCCGGCTGGCGGCCTACGCCGTGTGCATCGGGGACGGGCGGGTGCTGCTCACCCGTTGCGTCTCCCCCGAGGGTGGATGCACCTGGACTCTTCCGGGCGGCAGGGTCGAGCACGGGGAGGACCCGTTCGACGCGGTGATCCGGGAGGTCGCCGAGGAGACCGGCTGCGACGCGGTGGTCGAACGCCTCTTGGGCGTGGACTCAAGGGTGATCCCCGCGGCCGAGCGCACCGTCCCGGGCGGTCCGGAGCACCAGAACGTGGGCGTCTTCTACCGGGCCCGCATCACCGGCGGCCGGCTCCGGCCCGAGCCGAACGGCGACACCGCAGGGTCGGTCTGGACGCCGATCCCCGACGTCACCGGCCTGCGCCGATCATCGCTGGTCGACATCGGCCTCGCCCTGGCGCAGACCCTTCCGGCGACCGGCCACGTCGCCCCCGTCCCGGTCGGCGGCCTGATCCGCCACTGAGGCCGGGGCCGACATCCTGCCCGGGCCGTCCACCATCGCGGGCGGGGGGCGAGGCCACGCCGAGCGGCGGACGCCGGATCAGCGCCCGCCACCCGCCCGGCCCGGATGCGCGACTCAGCCCGCTTCGACGTGGCGGAGGAGCCCCTTCATCTCGTACGCCTGCCGGACGGCGGTGAACAGGGTGTCCAGCTCGCTGCGGACCTTCGAGAACCCGATGGCCCCGCCCGCGACGCCGGTGTTGCCCAGCGCGATGGACACGGTGACGCTCTGGTCCGGGTTGGCCTGGAGGCCGAGGCTGTACTTGTAGTGCATGGACAGGGCGCCGAGGAGCATGGCCTTGGCCTTGCTGCCCTTCTCGGCCAGGCCGGCGGTGGGGGTCTCCCAGGAGAACCGGTAGCCGTGCTGTCCGAGCACGTCCAGCAGCACGGTCCGGGCGTCCTCGATGTCGCCGGAGAGATGGAACTTCGCGAATTCGGCCATGATCTTCTCTGCTCCCAGTGGGGTGGGTCTCACGGATGGGGCGCGGCTGGACGCGCTGCCACTCGCCCCTGTAGGCACGTGACGAGCGGCAAGATACACGTGACCACGGATATCGCAACATCCTTAACTCCCGCCGCACGGTGTCCGAATTCTCGCGCCTCCGTGAAAGCGGCAGTCCGAGGGAGGTAAGGGGAGGAAACGGTCACCTGCCGGTGGCGCGGGTGGCCGTCATCGGCCAAGCGGGACGGACGACAGCAGCATCAGCGCGGTCAGGGCACCGTCCCCGAGCACGTAGGCCCCGGCCACCGCACAGGCGTGATGCGCGAAGCGCGGAAGCCTTCGTACGGCGCGGCGGAGTCGCGACGGCCGGCGCATGCGGGCACGGAAGCGATCGTCGGCGTGAAGGGGCCAGTACGTCCCGGGTCGATGCCGCCCGGCGGCGATGGCGCGCAACTCGGCGATCCGGTTGAGGGTGTCCCTGTCGTCGCGGGCGGGCCGCTCCCGTGCGAGCGGGGCGACCTCGCGGGTGGGAGACGGGGAGGACGAAGGGGAAGGCGGAGAAGGAGAAGAGGGCGAGCGCGCCACGGTGGGGGACACCGGCGAGACGGGCACCGGCGTGAGGATGTCGGGCCGGACGGCGGCCAGCCTCCGGACGAGCGTCGCGAGCTCGCCCATGTCGCCGGAGGAGGCCCGTTCCGATGCCGCCCCCTCGCGGTGCGGTCGTCGGTGCCGCCCTTCCGGGACGGCGGTCTCGGTGCGTGTCATGGCTGGGGCTCCTTAGCCGGCATGGACGAAGGGTGGAAGGCCGGAGGGGATCGCCGCCGGATCGAGGGTGAAGTCGGCCCATACGGTCAGGCCCAGGTTCAGCGCCGGATGGTCGAGTACGGGCCGGTGGCCCCAGGCCAGCGCCAAGGCGGATACGAGGAAGAGGCCCCGGTGGCGTTCGTTCTCGAACCAGTCGGGCGCGGCCGACGACGCCATGGCGGGCCGCCGCTCGGTGAGCCCGCTGTCGGTGACCTCCAGCCGGAGCCGGTCGGGAGCGAGCAGCAGCAACGCCCGGACCACTTCGCCCTCGGGGCGCCCCGACGCGGTGTACTCGAGTGTCGGTAGGCCACTGGCGAGGTTGCAACAATATGCCGCTCCTTTTCCAGTGGCCCCCGACCCGAACCCGCCGTGCACCTTTCAATGCAACGGGCTCTCTAGTGATCAATGCATGACCTATCCA
>NZ_JBHSFQ010000030.1:0-91564 GCF_042653925.1 Nocardiopsis mangrovi | reverse complement strand
CGCTGAGCGCGGCGGTCCGCCGCGTCCCGGCGGCGGTGCCCCGCGCCCGCAGGCTCCGCGTCCCGGTGCCCCGCGCCCCGGTGGCGCTCCCGGCGCCGGCCCGCGCCCGGGCGGCGGTGACCGCAGTGGTCCGCCGCGTCCCGGTGGCGGCCCGCGCCCCAGCCCGATGAACATGCCGTCCTCGCGTCCGGCCCCGTCCGCTGGCGGTGGCGGTCGCGGTGGCCCCGGCGGCGGCCGCCGCGGACCGGGCGGCGGTGGCCGTCCCGGTGGCGGCGGCGGTCGCGGTGGGCCCGGTGGCGGCGGCGGTCCGCGCCCCGGCGGGTTCGGCGGCGGCGGTGGCGGCCCGCGTCCGGGCGGCTTCGCCGGCCGTCCCGGTGGCGGCGGCCGCGGTCGCGGTGGCGGCACGGCGGGTGCCTTCGGGCGCCCCGGCGGCCGCCCCGGACGCCAGCGCAAGTCGAAGAAGCAGCGGCGCCAAGAGTTCAACGAGCTGGGTGCGCCGTCCTTCGGCGGCGTGAAGATCCCCAGCGGCAACAACCAGGTCATCCGGCTGTCCCGCGGTGCGTCGCTGTCGGACTTCGGCGACAAGATCGACGTCAACCCGGCGTCCCTGGTGCAGGTCATGATGCACCTGGGCGAGATGGTCACGGCCACGCAGTCGCTGCCCGACGAGTCCCTTCAGCTCCTCGGCGAGGAACTGAAGTACGTCATCGAGGTCGTCAGCCCTGAGGACGAGGACCGCGAGCTCCTGGAGTCCTTCTCCATCGAGTTCGGCGAGAACGCCGGAAACGACGAGGACCTGCGTCCCCGTCCGCCGGTGGTCACCGTCATGGGCCACGTCGACCACGGTAAGACGCGCCTGCTCGACACCATCCGCAACAGCAACGTCGTCAGCGGCGAGGCCGGCGGTATCACGCAGCACATCGGCGCCTACCAGGTGGCCACCGAGGTCGACGGTGAGGAACGCAAGATCACCTTCATCGACACCCCGGGCCACGAGGCGTTCACCGCCATGCGTGCCCGCGGTGCCCAGGCCACCGACATCGCGGTGCTGGTGGTCGCGGCCGACGACGGCGTGAAGCCGCAGACGGCCGAGGCCATCGACCACGCCAAGGCGGCCGACGTGCCGATCGTCGTCGCGGTCAACAAGATCGACGTCGAGGGCGCCGACCCCGCCCGGGTCCGCGCTCAGCTCACCGAGTACGGCGTCGTGACCGAGGAGTACGGCGGCGACGTCCAGTTCGTGGACATCTCCGCCAAGCAGGGCATCAACATCGACGCCCTGCTGGAGGCGGTCGTCCTCACCTCGGACGCGGCTCTGGACCTGCGGGCCAACCCCGCCATGGAGGCGCAGGGCCTGGCGATCGAGGCGTACCTCGACCGCGGGCGCGGCTCCACGGCGACGGTCCTGGTGCAGCGCGGCACGCTGAACGTCGGCGACTCCATCGTCTGCGGCGACGCCTACGGGCGCGTCCGGGCGATGCTCGACGAGCACGGCGACCAGGTGCTGACCGCCGAGCCGTCGCGCCCGGTCCAGGTCCTCGGCCTGACCAACGTGCCCAGCGCGGGCGACAACTTCCTGGTCGTCAAGGACGACCGGGTCGCCCGCCAGATCGCCCAGCAGCGCGAGGCGCGCGAGCGCTTCGCCCAGCAGGCGCGGTCGAGCCGCCGGGTCACGCTGGACAACTGGCAGAAGACCCTGGAGGAGGGGGAGCGCAACGAGCTGCTCCTGCTCATCAAGGGCGACATGTCCGGTTCCGTCGAGGCCCTGGAAGAGTCGCTGCTCAAGATCGACGCCGGCGGCGACGAGGTCGCCATTCGCGTCATCGGCCGCGGCGTCGGCGCGATCACGCAGAACGACATCAACCTGGCCTCCTCGGCCGATGCGATCATCATCGGGTTCAACGTCCGCCCCGAGGGCAAGAACAGCGAACTCGCCGACCGCATGGGCGTGGACATCCGCTACTACTCGGTCATCTACCAGGCCATCGACGAGGTCGAAGCGGCCGTGAAGGGGCTCCTCAAGCCGGTCTACGAGGAGGTCCAGCTCGGTTCCGCCGAGATCCGCGAGGTCTTCAAGGTGCCGCGGATCGGCAACATCGCCGGTTCGATCGTCCGCGACGGCATCATCCGCCGCAACGCCAAGGCACGGCTCATCCGCGAGGGGGTCGTCATCTCCGACAACCTCACCGTGGAGTCGCTGCGCCGGTTCAAGGACGACGCCACCGAGGTCCGCGACGGCTTCGAGTGCGGTATCGGTGTCGGGTACAACGACCTGCGCATCGAGGACGTCATCGAGACGTACGAGATGCGCGAGAAGCCGCGTGACTAACGCGAGCTGACACCCCGTGGGCCCCGGGCCCGGCACACGCCGGGCCCGGGGCGCCGCGGGCACATCCATGTCCCCTACGGCCCGGCCGCGCCGTTGAGCGGCCCCCACATTGACATCCACATCGCGATACACGGCGAATTGCACACGGGGTGAACGCGTGTTCGTTGGAGCACTGACACTCGACATCCTGCTCGGTGACGTCCGCTCCCTGAAACAGAAGCGCGCGGCGGTCCGGCCGATCATCGCCGAGATCCAGCGCAAGCTCACGGTCTCGGTCGCCGAGACCGGCCAGCACGACCTGCACCGCCGGACCGAGATCGGTGTCGCCGTGGTGGCCTCCACGGCCGCCTACTGCTCGAAGGTGATGGACTCCTGCGAGCGGCTGGTCGCCGACCGGCCCGAGATCGAGCTGCTGTCCGCCAGGCAGCGGCTCTTCAGCCCAGAGGAAGATTGATACCCCATGGTCGACGCCGCACGCGCGCGCAAACTGGCCGACCGGATCCAGCGGATCGTGGCCGAGATGCTGGAACGCCGGATCAAGGACCCGCGTCTGGGCTTCGTCACCGTGACCGACGCGCGGCTCACCAACGACCTCCGCGACGCCACCGTTTTCTACACCGTGTTCGGTAGCGACGAGGAGAAGGCAGGAACGGCCGCGGCGCTGGAGAGCGCCAAGGGCGTCATCCGCACCGAGGTCGGCCGCCAGACCGGGCTGCGCCACACGCCCAGCCTCGCCTTCGTGAGCGACGACGTACAGCGCAACGCCCAGCACATCGAAGAGCTGCTGGCCGAGGCCCGCCGCTCCGACGCCGAGGTCGCGCGCGCCGCTACGGGTGCCCGCCACGCCGGCGACCCCGACCCCTACAAGGTGCCGCGCGAGGACGACGAAGACGACGAGTGACCGTCCGACCGTGCCCGACGTCTGATGGTGCGGGCCGCCGCGGCGGCCCGCACCATCAGGCACCCGCCCCACCTTGCGCGAGGAACAAGCCAGCCCATGACCGATAGCGGCGTCGTGATCGTCGACAAGCCCGCGGACTGGACGTCCCACGACGTCGTGGGACGCGTCCGCCGCCTCGCCCGCACGCGCAGAGTGGGGCACGCGGGAACCCTCGACCCGATGGCCACGGGCGTGCTCGTCCTGGGCATCGAGAAGGGGACCAAGCTGCTCGGCCACCTCGCCCTCACCGAGAAGGTGTACGAGGCCACCCTCCGCCTGGGGCTGACCACCACCACCGACGACGCCGAAGGCGAGCCCGGGGTGCGCGCCGACGCGGCCGCGGTCGGCGACGACGCGGTGCGGACGGGGACGGCCGCGCTCACCGGCGCCATCCAGCAGATTCCCCCGCAGGTCAGCGCCATCAAGGTGAACGGCGTGCGGGCCTACAAGACCGCGCGCGCCGGCGGCGAGGTCGAGCTGAAGGCGCGCACCGTGACCGTCAGCGAGTTCGCAGTCGGCGAGATCCGGCGCAGCGTCGATCCCGGCGGCACGTTCATCGACGTCGACGCCCGCATCACCTGCTCCAGCGGCACCTACATCCGCGCGCTCGCCCGCGACCTGGGCGCGGCGCTGGGGGTGGGCGGCCACCTCACCGCGCTGCGCCGTACCCGCGTGGGCCCCTACGAGGTCTCCCAGGCGCGGACGCTGGACCGGCTGGCCGAGGACTTCACCACCGTGCCGCTGGCCCGGGCCGTCGCCGAGGCGTTCCCCGTGCGGGTGCTCAGCGCCGACGAGGCCCGGAAGGTCGCCCACGGCAACCGCATCTCCCCGGGCGGGCTCGGCCCCGGGCCGATCGGGCTGTTCGACCCAGACGGCTCCGTGGTGGCGCTCGCAGAGGAGCGCCCCGGCTACAGCAAGCCCACCGTCGTCTTCGCCCCCGCGGGCGGATGACGGCCGCCTCACGGCCGTTGGAGCGGAGTGAGGAGGCGAGTGCGACCACAGCCAGTCGTCGCGGCGAGCCGACGAGTGTGCGGAGGCGGCGCTGCCCGTGGCCGGAGGCCCCTTCCGCGGGGCCGTTGGAGCGGAGCGAGGAGGCGAGCGTGACCACAGCCAGTCGTCGCGGCGAGCCGACGAGTGTGCGGAGGCGGCGCCGTCCGTGGCCGGAGGCCCCTTCCGCGGGGCCGTTGGAGCGGAGTGAGGAGGCGAGTGCGACCACAGCCAGTCGTCGCGGCGAGCCGACGAGTGTGCGGAGGCGGCGCTGCCCGTGGCCGGAGGCCCCTTCCGCGGGGCCGTTGGAGCGGAGCGAGGAGGCGAGTGCGACCACAGCCAGTCGTCGCGGCGAGCCGACGAGTGTGCGGAGGCGGCGCTGCCCGTGGCCGGAGGCCCCTTCCGCGGGGCCGTTGGAGCGGAGCGAGGAGGCGAGCGTGACCACAGCCAGTACTCGGTCGCCGGGCGTCGCGGTAGTAGCGTTGACCGCGGGCCCGTGAAGCAGGGCGAACTGCGTTGAGGGGAGCTGTCCGCGTGCGTCGCTGGTACGGGCTGGAGGAGCTGCCCCGGAACCCGGGCCGCTCCGTGGTGACCATCGGGGTCTTCGACGGCGTGCACCGCGGCCACCAGGAGGTCCTGCGCACCGCGGTCGCGCGGGCCCGTGCGGCGGACCTGCCGGTGGTGGCCGTGACCTTCGACCCCCACCCCGACTCCGTGGTGCGCGGCGGGCCCGGGCCCGCCGTCCTCACCCCGCTCGACCGCAGGGCGGCGCTGCTGGGTGCCGACGGCGCCGACACCGTGTGCGTGCTGCCGTTCACCGAGGAGCTGGCGCGGCTGCCGGCCGCGGAATTCGTCCGGCAGGTGCTCGTGGAGCGGCTGAACGCGGCGGCCGTCGTGGTCGGGGCGGGCTTCCGGTTCGGCCACCGCGCGGCGGGCGGCGTCCAGGAGCTGGCGGCGCTGGGGGAGAAGTACGACTTCACCGCCGAAGGCGTCCCCCCGGTCGGCGACGACGGCGGGGCGATCACCGCCACGCGCATCCGCGGACTGGTCGCCGCCGGCGACGTGGCCGGCGCGTCGGCGGCTCTGGGCCGCCCGCACCGGGTCGGGGGCGTGATCGTGCACGGGGCCGCCCGCGGGCGCGAGCTCCTGGGGTTCCCGACCGCCAACCTCGACTGCCCGCCCGGCACCGCGGTCCCCGCCGACGGCGTCTATGCCGGGTGGCTGCTGCACGAGAGGCCGCGCCCCGGAGCGGAGCGGTACTGGCCCGCGGCGGTCTCGGTGGGCACCAACCCCACCTTCGAGGGCAGCCCCCGCACGGTCGAGGCCTACGCCCTGGGCCGCGACGACCTCGACCTCTACGGCGCGGACATGGCCATCGACTTCGTGCACCGCATCCGCGCCCAGGAGCGCTTCGACGGCATCGACGAGCTGATCGCGGCCATGGCGCGCGACGTGCGCCGGGCCGGGGAACTGATGGGCGGCGCCGCCGGCCCGCCGGCGCCGGTCGGGTGACCTCGGATTTTGCGATAGTGTAGGGACAGAAAAGTCTGCCCGGGTGCGGTGAACGCCTGGGCGGCTCCGGTACCCCCGGCGGTGACTGCACCTACGCGTGGTCGCCGCGCGCCCGTGCCATTTCCGTGGCCGTGCGATGGACCGGGACACCCACCTGCGTATAGGCCGAAGGAGCGTCGTGTCCATCGACACCGCCACCAAAGAGAAGATCGTCGCCGAGTACTCCACCAAGGAGGGCGACACCGGTTCCCCCGATGTCCAGGTCGCGCTGCTGACGCACCGGATCACCGAGCTGACCGAGCACCTCAAGAGCCACAAGCACGACCACCACAGCCGCCGCGGGCTGCTGCTGATGGTCGGCCGCCGCCGCCGTCTTCTGAAGTACATCCAGAAGAAGGACATCAACCGTTACCGTCAGCTGATCCAGCGCCTCGGATTGCGCCGCTGAGCGACGTGACGCGAGGGAGTGGCCACGGCCACTCCCTTTCTTAGTAATGTGGAAGCCGACCCGCACCGTGGCCAGCCTTACCGCCGGCCGCGGCCAGGGTCGGCACAATCGAACACCGACCAGCGCTCCCGCGCTCGCACCTCGGCTGCCGCGTCGAGGCCGGTCTTCGGTAGTGGTCCCCGGACCGCCCATTAGGGCGCGCCGAGGGCTTCGATCGATGGCCGGCCGTCAGGGGCCGCCGGCGCCCGCAGGCATTACGCCGCGCGCCGGCCGCCCGGGACGACACTCGACGACGAACCATCCTCCGGGGCACGGCCGCGGGTTCGCGAAAACCGAACCGTGTAGTAGGAGGTCGCCCATGGAGGGCGCGTATTCCGCTGAAGCCGTGATCGACAACGGCAGCTTCGGCACCCGTACCATCCGCTTCGAGACCGGCCGGCTCGCCCGCCAGGCCGCCGGCTCCGCTGTCGCCTACCTCGACAGCGAGACCATGGTCCTCTCGGCCACCACGGCCTCGAAGCGGCCCAAGGAGAACCTCGACTTCTTCCCGTTGACGGTCGACGTCGAGGAGCGCATGTACGCCGCGGGCCGCATCCCCGGCTCGTTCTTCCGCCGTGAGGGCCGTCCCTCCGAGGACGCCATCCTCACCTGCCGCCTGATCGACCGGCCGCTGCGCCCGTCGTTCAAGGGCGGCCTGCGCAACGAGATCCAGATCGTCGAGACGATCATGTCGTTGCACCCCGACCACCTCTACGACGTCGTGGCCATCAACGCCGCCTCGATGTCGACCCAGCTCGCCGGGCTGCCCTTCTCCGGGCCCATCGGCGGCGTCCGGGTGGCGCTGATCGGCGGCCAGTGGGTGGCGTTCCCGACCCACAGCGAGCTGGAGAACGCCACCTTCGACATGGTGGTCGCCGGCCGCGTGCTCGATGACGGCGACGTCGCGATCATGATGGTCGAGGCCGAGTCCACGGTGCACACGCTCAAGCTGGTCGCCGACGGTGCCGTCGGCCCCAACGAGCAGAGCGTCGCCGAGGGCCTTGAGGCCGCCAAGCCGTTCATCAAGGTCCTCTGCAAGGCCCAGCAGGCGCTGGCCGACCAGGCGGCCAAGGAGACCGGCGAGTTCCCGATCTTCCTCGACTACGAGGACGACGCCTACGCGGCGGTCGACGGCGCGGTGCGCGAGCAGCTCGCGCAGGCGCTGACCATCGCCGACAAGCAGGACCGCGAGGCCGAGCTCGACCGCACCAAGGCGCTGGCCGTGGAGAAGCTGGCCGAGGGCTTCGAGGGCCGCGAGAAGGAGATCGGCGCCGCGTTCCGGTCGCTGACCAAGCAGCTCATGCGCGAGCGCGTGCTGCGCGACCAGGTCCGCATCGACGGCCGCGGCCCCAAGGACATCCGGCAGCTCGGCGCCGATGTCGGCGTGCTCCCCCGGGTGCACGGCTCGGCGCTGTTCGAGCGCGGCGAGACCCAGATCCTGGGTGTCACCACGCTGAACATGCTGCGCATGGAGCAGATGGTCGACACGCTCAACCCCGAGCGGACCAAGCGCTACATGCACAACTACAACTTCCCGCCGTACTCCACCGGTGAGACCGGCCGCGTCGGCTCGCCCAAGCGGCGCGAGATCGGCCACGGCGCGCTCGCCGAGCGGGCGCTGCTGCCGGTGCTGCCCTCGCGCGAGGAGTTCCCCTACGCCATCCGGCAGGTGTCGGAGGCGCTCGGGTCCAACGGCTCCACCTCCATGGGCTCGGTCTGCGCGTCCACGATGTCGCTGATGTCGGCGGGCGTGCCGCTCAAGGAGATGGTGGCCGGCATCGCCATGGGCCTGATCAGCGAGGGCGACCAGTTCGTCACGCTGACCGACATCCTCGGCGCCGAGGACGCGTTCGGCGACATGGACTTCAAGGTCGCCGGCACCCGTGAGCTCATCACGGCCCTCCAGCTCGACACCAAGCTCAACGGCATCCCGGCCTCGCAGCTGGCCCAGGCGCTCCAGCAGGCGCGCGGCGCCCGCCTGGCGATCCTGGACGTCATGACCGAGGCGATCGAGCGTCCGGCCGAGATGAGCCCGAACGCACCGCGCATCCTCACGGTGAAGGTCCCCGTCGACAAGATCGGCGAGGTCATCGGCCCCAAGGGCAAGATGATCAACTCGATCCAGGACGACACCGGCGCCGACATCACGATCGAGGACGACGGCACGATCTACATCGGCGCCGTCGACGGCCCCTCCGCCGAGGCCGCGCGCGACACCATCAACAGCATCGCCAACCCGACCATGCCGGAGGTCGGCGACCGCTACCTGGGCACGGTCGTCAAGACCACCGCGTTCGGCGCGTTCGTCTCCCTGCTGCCGGGCAAGGACGGCCTGCTGCACATCTCGCAGATCCGCAAGCTGCACGGCGGCAAGCGGATCGAGAACCTCGACGATGTGATCAGCATCGGCGAGAAGATCCAGGTCGAGATCCGCGAGATCGACGACCGCGGCAAGCTCTCGCTGGTCCCGGTCGAGGTCGTCGAGTCCGAGGCCGCCGCGGCCGAGCCCGCCGCCGGCGAGGCCCCGGCCGAGCAGGCCGAGGCCGAGGCCGAGGGCGACAACGGCGCTGGCGGTGAGCGCCGCCGTCGGCGCACCCGCGGCACCCGGGGTGAGAACACCTGATCCGCCCCTGAAGAACACCGGACGGCCGTACCTGCGGGTGCGGCCGTCCGTGTTCGTCCCGCGCCGCCGTCGCCACCGGCCCGCCCGGCGGCCGCGCCCCCGTCCGATAGCGTAGAAAGAGGACCATGAGTTCCGTCCCCACCGCCGCCGAACAGGATCCCGGTACCACCATCACGCTGCTGGAGGCGGGTGACGGCTCGGGGCTGGTGCGGCGCACGGTGCTTCCGGGCGGCCTGCGGGTCGTCACCGAGGTCATGCCGGGCGTGCGGTCGGCGGCCTTCGGAATCACCGCCACCACCGGGTCCCGCGACGAGGACGCCCGGCACGCGGGGTCCGCCCACTTCCTGGAGCACCTGCTCTTCAAGGGCACCCGCACCCGCGACGCCATGCAGATCTCGGCCCTGCTCGACGGGGTGGGCGCCGACCACAACGCCTACACCACGCGGGAGCAGACCTCCTACTACGCCAAGGTGCTCGACCGCGACCTGCCGCTGGCGATCGACGTCATCAGCGACATGCTGGCGAACTCGGTGCTCGACCCCGGCGAGGTCGAGACCGAGCGCGGGGTCATCCTCGAAGAGATCGCGATGTACGAGGACGAGCCGAGCGACCTGGTCGACGACGTCTTCGCCGCCCACGTCTACGGCGACACCCCGCTGGGCCGGCCCATCCTGGGCACCAACGAGAGCATCGCCGCGCTGCCCCGGGACCGCATCTTCGAGCAGTACCGCGACGCCTACGTCCCCGGCCGGCTGGTCGTGGCCGCCGCGGGCAACCTCGACCACGACGACGTCGTCGCGCAGGTGCGCGAGGCGTTCGCCGACCAGCTCGCCGCCGCCGGCGACGCCCGCCCGGTATCGCCGCGGCTGGGCGGCGATCCCGTCCCGATGTTCTCGGGGTCGACCCTCCTCTCGCGCGACACCGAGCAGGCGCACCTCATCGTGGGCTGCGAGGGCCTGCACCGCACCGACCCGCGCTGGTACGCCCTGCGCGTCCTGGGGTCGGCGCTGGGCGGCGGCATGTCGTCGCGGCTGTTCCAGGAGGTCCGCGAGAAGCGGGGGCTCGCCTACTCCGTGCACGCCTACCACAGCTCCTACGCCGACACCGGGGTCTTCCAGGTCTACGCGGGGTGCCTGCCGGACAAGGTCGACGAGGTGCTGGGGGTGTGCCGCGACGAGCTCGCGAAGGCCGCCGGCCAGGGCCTGACGGACGAGGAGCTGGTCCGGGCCAAGGGCCAGATCAAGGGGTCGTGGGTGCTGGGCAGCGAGGGCACCAACTCCCGCATGGGGCGGTTGGCGGTGCACGAGCTGGGCTACCCGCGGCACTACTCGATCGACGACGATCTGGCGCTGTTCGACGCGGTCACGGCCGACGACGTGGCCGCGGTCGCCGCCGAGGTGCTGTCGCGCCCGCAGGCGCTCGCCGTGATCGGCCCCTACGACGAAGGGCGCGTCTTCTAGGGAGCTCCGGAACCGCCGGGGGCCCGCCGGCGGTGACCGCCCGGGGGCGGACCCTCCGGCTCGGCCGGATCGTCGGCGAGGGCTTCGGGGCCGCCCGCGGCGGCGGCCCCGGGGCCGCGCGGGGCCGGCGGGTCCACGTCCTCCGAGCGCAGGGCCCGGGCCAGCCCCACGCATACGAGCACGAGCACCACCGCGAACGGCAGGCCGGTGACCCCCGTCGCCACCAGCTGGAGCGTGAGGATCGGGTCGGCGACACCCGCGGGGCCGGCGACCCCCGACACGATGAGCACCGCCGCGACCAGCCCTTGGATGAGCGCCCACAGCAGCCGCTGCGCCTTGACCGGGTGCGGGTCGCTGCCGTTGGTGAGCATGTCGACCACCAGCGACCCGGAGTCCGAGGACGTCGCGAAGAAGAGCACCACCGCGGCGAGGACCAGCAGCGCGACGAGGGTGTAGAGCACGCCGCCGCCGATCGGCAGGGACTCCAGCAGCGCGAAGACCGCATGGTCGGCGGATTCCGCGGAGATCCCGGCCCCTTCGCGGCTGTCGTAGTAGATCCCGGCCCAGCCGAACACGCCGAACCAGGCGACGGAGACGCCGGCGGGGGCGAGCATCGCCCCGGCGATGAACTCGCGGATGGTGCGCCCGTAGGAGACGCGCGCCATGAACATCCCCACGAACGGCGACCAGCTGATCCACCAGCCCCAGTAGAAGAGCGTCCAGAGCGACTGGTAGCCGAACCCGGCCCCGTCTGTGGCGGGGTCGGCGACCGCCAGGCTGGTCTCGGGCAGGTGCTGGAGGTAGTGGCCGGTGGAGTCGATCAACCGGGTCAGGACGTACAGCGTCGGCCCGGAGGCGAAGACGAGCGTCAGCAGCACCGCGGCCAGCGCCATCGCGGCCACCGACAGCGGGCGGATGCCCCGGTTGAGGCCGAGCATCAGGCTGGTGACGGCGACGGCGGTGATGGCGGCGACGATGGCGAGCTGCGACCACCATTCGTTGGGCAGGCCGTAGAGGAGCGCCAGGCCCGCGTTGATCTGCCGGGTGCCGATCCCCAGCGAGGTCGCCAGGCCGAAGACGGTGCAGAAGACGGCGAGGACGTCGACCAGGCTGCCCGCCCAGCCGTGGACGCGGTTGCCGATGAGGGGGTACAGCGCCGACGCCGGCCGCAGCGGCAGGCCCTTGCGGAAGCACAGGTAGCCCAGCGCGGCGCCGAGGACGCTGTAGATCGCCCAGGGGTGCAGCCCCCAGTGGAAGAACGTGGCGTTCATGGCCTCGGCCGCGGCCTGCTCGGAGAGCGGGGGCGGGTCCCCCGCGGGATCGGCGCCGACTCCGCCGTACCCCGGGTTCGCGGTGAGGTACACGGGCTCGTACACCCCGTAGTAGACCAGGCCGATCCCCATACCGGCGGTGAACAGCATGGCGAACCACGACCAGGTGCCGAACTCGGGCCGCGAGGTGTCGGGCCCCAGGCGCACGCGGCCGAACCGGCCGCACATGAGCCACGCGGCGAAGCCCAGGATGAAGGTCGTGGAGACGATGGAGAACCAGCCCAGGTACCGGTTGGTCCAACCGAGGACGGCCTCCCCGGCCGCGCTCAGGCCGCCGGTGAACACCGACCCGGCGATGAGGAAGGCCAGGATCACCGCAAGGGAGGAGAAGAACACCGGGGGGTTGGTGTGTGCCTGGACGTAGGAGCTGAGCCGAGAGATGGGGGTCTCCTTCCCTTCTCGGCTCCCGGCCCTCCGGATCCCGGGACCGGTCGCCCCCCGCCGCCTCGCCGGCGCCGACTTCCGCGGATCGATGCCGGTCTAAAACCCTATGTTCGATTTGTTCGTGCTCGTCCGGAAGCGGCATTTGGTTATCTGATATTGACCGTCCGGATCCGGCCACGGGGCTCGCGGACGCCGGAAGCCGCGCCCTCTCCCGCTGGGATGCCGGGGGAGGGCGCGGCGCCGTCGTTCAGGGGGTGCCCGCTGGTGGGGGACGGGCGGGTCAGCCGCGAGCGGACGCGTCGGCGGCGCCGCTCTGGTAGACCGCCACGTAGTCGACGACCATCGGCACGCCCGGCCGGGTGGCGGCCGTGGGGGTCGGCGAGCCCTGCACGCCGTCGGGGAACGCGCCGCCCATGGCGACGTTGAGGAGCAGGAAGTAGCCCGCGTGCGAGGTCATGTTCGCCCAGGTGGTGCCGTCCATCTGGGTCTCGCTGACGCTGTGGTACCGCTCGCCGTCGACCGTCCAGCGGAACTCCTCGGCGGCGCCGCTGCGGTCCCATTCGAAGGCGTAGGTGTGGAACCCGGACTGGCAGGTGGATCCGGGGCAGGGGCGGCTGGCGCCCAGGCCGTTGGTCTCGTTGCACGGGCCGCCGGGGTTCACCCCGCAGTGCAGGACGCCCCACACCGAGTCGATGCCGTTGACGTTCTCCATGACGTCGAACTCGCCGATGGCCGGCCAGTTCCAGTAGTCGCCCCGGTAGGGGGAGCCCAGGGCCCAGAAGGCCGGCCAGTAGCCGAGGGCGGCGTCGCCGGTCACGTTGGGCACCTGGAGCCGGCCTTCGATGCGCAGCGACTCGCCTTCGGCGGGCTTGAAGTCGGCGCGCTGGGTCTCGATGCGCGCCGAGGTCCACTGGCCGGAGGCGTCGCGCAGCGGGGTGATGCGCAGGTTGCCGTCGCCGTCGAGGCTCAGATTGGCGGGGTCGTCGGTGTAGGTCTGGGTCTCGCCGGTGCCCCAGTTGGGCGGTCCGCCGGGGTAGGACGTCCCGGTATCGATGATCCACTCGTCGGACGGCAGGGAGCCGGCGGCGCCGTCGAAGTCGTCGCTCCAGACCAGGTTCCAGCCTGAGGGCGGGGGCGGGACGGCGGCGCCGGCCGGGAGTACGGCCACCGTCGCGGCGAGGACGGGGGCGAGGGCCGCCCCGATGGCGGCGGCGAGTTTACGCGTGCGGCGGGGTTCAGGTCTGCGGTTGCGGGGGGTCTGCATGGTGACCTCGCACGGTCGTGGGTCGGATGGGATCCGGGCCCTCCAGCGCGGGCGCGGCCGGCACACGCGCCACCTGCGCGTGCGTGGGGCGGCCGCCCCGGCTCCCCCCTGAGAGAGCGCTCTCTTGCGGTGTGAATATGACACGCGGCACACTCTGGGTGCAAGACCGGTGACGCGGATTCTTCCCGGCGCCACCGAAACGGAGGGGGCTGAGCCGAGATGAGACGACCGACGCTGGAGGCGGTCGCGGCGCGGGCCGGGGTGTCACGGGCGACCGTCTCGCGGGTCGTCAACGGGGAGTCCACCGTGGGCCCCCGCATCCGCGAGTCCGTTCTGCGCGCGGTCGAGGAGCTGGGCTATGTGCCCAATTCCGCGGCCCGCAGCCTCGTCACCCAGCGGACCGACTCGATCGCGCTGGTGGTCTCCGAACCGCCCACGCGGGTCTTCTCCGACGACCCGCTGTTCTCCCTGGTGGTGCGGACCGCCGGCGCCGAGCTGGAGCGCGCGGGCAAGCAGGTCGTGCTGATGATGGCCGGCTCCGCCGAGGCCCAGGCGCGGGTGCAGGGCTACGTCGCGGGCGGGCACGTCGACGGGGTCATGTTCGTCTCCATGCACAGCAGCGACCCGCTCCCGGAGGCGATCCTGCGGTTGGGGGTGCCCATGGTGTCCTATGGCCGCCCCGCGGTCGCGGTGGACATCCCGCACGCCGACAACGACAACGCCGGCGGGGCGGAGCGCGCGGTGGCGCACCTGCTCGGCGCCGGACGCCGGCGGATCGCCACCATCGCCGGGCCGCAGGACATGATCGGCGGCCAGGACCGGCTGGCCGGCTACCGCACGGCACTGGAGGGGGCCGGCCGTCGACCGCTGGTCGAGGCCGGCGACTTCACCCGGGAGTCCGGTGCCGCGGCCATGCGGCGTCTGCTGGCGGCGGAGCCCTCGGTCGACGCGGTGTTCGCGGCCAACGACCTGATGGCGATCGGCGCGCTCCAGGCGCTGCGCCAGGCCGGCCGCGGCGTGCCCGGCGACGTCGCCGTGGTGGGCTTCGACGACATAGAGGCGGCGCGGTTCACCGACCCGCCGCTGACCACGGTGCGCGCCCCGATCGTCGAGCAGGCCGGCGCGATGGTCCGGCTGCTGCTCACCCCGCCGGCCGACCGCGAGAGCGAGCGCGTGATCCTGCCCACCGAGCTGATCGTCCGCGACTCCGCCTGAGGAGCGTGTGACGAGGGAGGGCGGGGCCTTGAGGGCGCCCCGCAGGCTGAGCGGGGAACGGGTAACACCACTCAGCTGCCGGTGACGGTGCCCTCGCGCCAGTAGCCGCAGAAGTAGACGCGGTCCTTCTCGAATCCCCGCTCGCCGACCAGGTGCCGGCGCACGGATGTGGCCAGCGTCGATTCGCCGGCGACCCAGGCGTAGGGGGTGCCTTCGGGCAGTCCGTTGCCGCGCAGGTGGGCCAGCGCTGCCAGCCCGGAGCCGGCCGACCGCTCCAGCCGGACGACGGTGGTGCGGTCGCGCTCGCGGAGCATGTCCGCGGCGTCGGGGTCGGAGGCTTCGAGGACCGCCACGGCCGGGGTGGCGGGGTCGAGCCCGTCGAGGATGGCGCCGATGGCCGGCAGCGCGGTCTCGTCGCCGACGAGGAGCTGCCAGTCGGTGTCGGCCGGGGGCGCGTAGCGGGCGCCGTCGCTGAGCAGTCCGATCCGGTCGCCGGGGCGGGCCCGCTCGGCCCAGGCGGACGCGGGTCCGCTGTCGCCGTGCAGGACGAAGTCGATGTCGAGCTCGTGCGCCCGGCGGTCCAGCCTGCGGATCGTGTAGTTGCGGACGATCGGCCGGCGCTCCTCGGCCATGGCCTGGACTTCGGGCCACCACCGCTCGGTGGCGGGGAGGTCGAAGTCGGCCCCGGGGCGCGGGGGCAGGAGCAGCCGCACGAGCTGGTCGGGGCCCTGGTGGTCGATCCACGCGAAGTCCGGGCTGTGCAGGGTCACCCGGGTCATGTGTTCGGTCAGCGGGGTGGTTGCGGTCACGGTGGCCGACACCGCGCGGGGGCGCGGCGGGGACTTCGGGCGCGAGGTGTCCGGACTCATGGCCTACTCGACTTCCTGGGCGGCATTGTGTAAGGCTAGGCTCACCATACTGTGCTCCCGGGTGCCGCGCGACCCCGGATCCCCCCGTAATGGCCGTCGGCCGAATGCCGAGGTCGGGGTGGCCGTGTCGTGTCCGCGGAGCATGTGTTTAGGTTAGCCTCGCCTAAATGATCCTATATCGGTGAGGTCGGAACCCATGAACGCCCCTTCGCGATCGAGCACACGCGGCCGGCGCCGCCCCCTGGCCGCACTGGCGGGTTGCGCCTGCGCCCTCGCCCTGACGCTCACCGGATGCGGCGTCCCCGACTCCGCCGAGGAGGCGGCGGGCTGGACGTTCACCGACGGCACCGGCGCGGAGGTCGCGCTGCCCGAGCGCCCGGAGCGGGTGGTGGCGTACTCGGGTATCGCGTCGGTGCTGTGGGACTACGGCTTCGAGGTCGTGGGGGTATTCGGCCCCGCCGAGACCGCGGGGGGCGGGCGCGACCCGCAGATCGGCGACGTCGACCTCGACCGGGTCGAGGTCATCAGCCAGACCTACGGCGAGATGAGCGTCGAACGGCTGGCCGCCTTGGAGCCCGACCTCGTCATCACCCAGGTCTACGACGACGTCGACTGGTACCTCCCGGAAGGCGGGACGGACCAGATCGAGGCCGTCGCGCCCCTTGCGCGTATCCAGATGAACGGGGTTCCCGCCGAGCAGCAGCTCACCGACCACCTCGACCTCGCCGTAGCGCTCGGCGCCGAACCCGAGGACCCCCGGGTGACTGAGGCGCGCGACGACTTCGACGCGGCGCTGGCGGAACTCGACGCCGCGGTCGAGGCCCGGCCCGGTCTGCGGGTCATGGCGGTTTCGGCGGCACCCGAGAACTTCTTCGTCGTGAACAGTGCCGCCGGCGGCGCGCTGGGCATGTTCGCCGACCACGGAGTGTCGCTGCCCGAGACCGAGGCCCCCGACACCGACCAGTTCGAGCGGCTGAGCTGGGAGGAGGCCGACAAGTACCCCGCCGACCTGCTGCTCCAGGACGCGCGGCCCGGCCGGACGACCCTGGCGGAGCTGGACGACCAGCCGCTGTGGCGGGACCTGCCCGCGGTCAGGGCCGGGCAGGTCGGCGACTGGCCCGCCGAGACCCCCTTCGGCTACGCGGCCTACGCCGAGATGGTGAGCGGGCTCGCCGCCGACATCGAGGACGCCGAACCGCTGGACCACTGAGAAGAGGGCCGGAGAGCGGGGGCGCCGAGCGCGGCCCCGCTCCCCGGTGTCAGAGGTGGCGGGCCGTACGGCGGCGGCGCCGCTGCATCCGGTCGGCCGAGCCCCGGCCGGGGACGCCGCGGTTCCCCCGGAACCCCCACCGGTCGCGCCCGTCGTCCCGGCGCGAGGCGAGTGAGAGCGGACGGGGGGTGCGGCGCGGCCACAGGAGCAGGGGAAGGGAGCGGTCGCTCAGGCGCGACCGCCCCGGCGCCCGGGCCCGCCGCGGGGCGCCGGCGGCACGCGGCTTCGCCCTGCGTGCGGACACCGGACTCAGCATCCGCGCGCTCACGCCGACCACGAACATCAGGACCGCGGGCAGCGCCAGGGCGGTGGGCAGGCCGGCCTGCCCCGCGATGCCGCCGATCGCCGCGGGACCGATGAGCGGGCCCAGGTAGCAGATCGCCGATACGGTGCAGACGTTGCGCGCGGCCCGAGGCGGGTCGTGCTCGGCCGCAGCGGTGAACATGTGCGGCATGAGGCAGGACAGCCCGGCCCCCATCAGCCCGAACCCGACGATCACCGCGCCCTGGACGGGCACCGCCAGCGCCAGGCACAGTCCGCCCGACCCGAGCAGGCCGCAGACGCGGACCACGTTCACCGCGCCGATCAGCGCGGTCAGCCGGTCGCCCACGAGCCGCCCCGCCGCCATCATGGCGGAGTAGGAGGCGTAGGTCGCGGCGCCGATCGTGGCCGTCCCCCCGGCCACCTCCCGCATGTACAGCGCGCTCCAATCGGTGGCGGCGCCCTCGGCGAGCGTGCAGCACATCGCGAGCAGGCCCAGCAGCACAATGCGCTTGGGGGGCGGCACCGGACGGCGCCTGCCGGGCGGGGGCGGCGCGGCGCGCGCGGGCGCCCCGGGGCCGGCGGCGGCGCCGATCCCGCGCAGTTCCCGCCGGACCAGCAGGCAGGCGCAGACCAGCGCCGCCGCCACCAGCTGGAACGAGGCGGAGGGGGAGAGCCCGGCCCGTGCGCAGAGCATGCCCGTGACGGCCCCGGCGCAGCCGCCGATCGAGCAGGCGGCGTGGAAGGACGCCATGATCGGCCGGCCGAGTTCCTGCTGGAGGCGCGTTGCCAGCACGTTGATCGATACGTTGAGCAGCGCGTGGGTGGCGCCCAGGAGAAGGAGGGAGCACAGCAGCGCGGCGAACCCGGTGACGTGCCCAGGGCCCACGAGCAGGGCGCTGGCCGCCACCCCGGCCGGGGGGACCACCGCGCGTCCGCCGTACCTGTCCAGGAGCGGCCCGGCCACCCGCATCGCCATCAGCGCGCCGGACGCCAGGCCGAGCAGGGCGATGCTCAGCTCGCCCGCCGTCACCCCCGCCTGGTCCTTGACCTCCGGGATCCGCGACGCCCAGACGGCGATCACCATGCCGACGACGAAGAAGTAGACGCGCAGCGCTCCTCTGGCGCGCGCGGCCCGCCGGGTCGCGGTCAGCTCGGAACGGGAAGGCGGGAGGTGCATTTCCTGATTTTCAGGCACGTTTCACCAACTGCTTCGGAAGAGGTTGTTCGCGACGTTGCACGACCGGGGAACGGGATTTCTGGGCGTGCTCCGTTCGCCGGCATCTGCGGCGGTGAGGGTGGGGGCGTGGCGTTTCCGGGGGAAAGGTCGTCCCCGGGTGTCCGAACGTCGGAAAAGGTCGGCTGATTCGCGAATCCGGCTTCTCACGAGGCTACATATGGGCCGGGGGTCGAGGCGATAGTCAAAGGTAAACATTCCACCATTGCAGTTCTTGATGCGGTGGACAATGGTGGATATTTCTCGTTGTTTCGCGGTTTTTTCACCACGTGAAATGGTCGCTGGAATCCCGGTCGGCGACAAATCTGGAAGTGCGTATTCGTTTGCCCGGGTTCACGGCCGAGTGTCGCACCGATTCCGCCTCGATATCGGTGCGAGGGCCCGCGGCCGCCTCACCGCGGCGCCGGACACCCCGTGCCCACCCGCGCGGGCACGGCGATACCGCCGCACGGGAACAGGAGGGTGGGATCCGCGCCGAGTCGGCGACCTCGGCGCGGCGCTGCGGTCCGCTTGCCCCGCGCTGCGCCTGATGGGCAGAATCCGCCCATGGACGCGAGCGGTGAAACGACCTTCCGGCTCAGGCGCCAGACCGCCGGGCGCGGCCGGTTCGCCGAGGTGACCGTCCGGGTCGAAGCGGCGCGGCAGAACGGGGTGGTGGTCTCGGACCGCGCCTTCGCCTGGCGGCTGGACGCCTATGGGCCCGACGCCGTCTTCGGCGGTGCCTTCGACGCCGAGCCGGCCCGGGAGGCCGTGGACGGCTTATGGGCCGCACTCCGCGCCCGAGGCGAAGCGGCGCCGTCAGTCCTCGTATCGGTGGCCCGGATCGTCGAGTCCTACGCCGACACCGGCCCCGGGGACATCCGCTTCGCGGCCGAGCAGGCGGTGCTGCGCGCGCTCGGCCGCGAGCCTGGCGGACAGCAGGGCTAGGCCGGGCCGGATGTCCTCGGGGGCCGTCGGCTTCCGGGGCGGCGGCCGCGCCTCAGTCGAGGCGGAGGCGGAGGAAGTCGAGGGTGCTCGACCACGCGCTCTCGGCGGACTCGCGGTGGTAGGAGGGGCGCCGGTCATTGAAGAACGCGTGGCCGGCCGGGTAGACGCGCAGGTCGGGGTCGATGCCGGACTGGTCCTTGACGGCCTGGCGCAGGCGCTCCCGTGTGGCGGCGGGGATGGCGGCGTCCTCGTCGCCGAAGTGGCCGAGCACCTCGGCCCTCAGGCCGGAGAAGTCGGGGAACTCGCCCTGGATGACGCCGTAGAACGGGACGGCCGCGCTCACGCGCGGATCGACGGCGGCCAGGTACAGCACGAACCCGCCGCCCATGCAGAAGCCGACCGCGCCGACAGTGGGCGAGGTGACCTCGGGGAGCGTCAGGAGGTGGTCCACCGCCCCGGACAGCAGCTCGACACCGCGCGCCACCGGCAGCTCCCGCATCATCCGCCCCGCCTCGTCGGGGTCGTGGGCCACGTTCCCGCCGTACAGGTCGGGCGCGAGGACCACGAAGCCCTCCTCCGCCAGCCGCCCGGCGACATCGGCGATGTGGTCGTCGAGGCCCCACCACTCCTGGATCAGGATCACCCCCGGGCCGCTGCCGCCGGGCGGCCGCGCGAGGTAGCCGTGGGCGGTGGCGCCCGCGCTGGGGAACTCGACGTTCTGGCGGACCGGTTCGCCGGTCGGCTTCGGAGGCTGGGTCATGGAACGACGCTCCTGGTCATCCGGTGGGGTGGGCATGTGCGCGCTTCGGCCGCCCGGAGCCGGGCCACCGGCGCGACCGCTGTGGTCCCGGCGGCGGCCCCGTGAGGCGACCGCCGCCCCAAGGGCCACCGTAGTCGCGGCACCCGCCCCGCACCCGCGCGCAGCGCCGTGATCCCCCGGGTGCCGCGCCCGTTCGCGGTCACCGGTGCAGGTGGGGCCGGGGCTGCCGGGGCGCCGCCAGGGCGTGCGGGTGCGACGGCCGCCCGTGCGCGCGGCCGTCCGGGGGAGTGCGGCCCCGTCAGGGGCTTCGGCTGAGGTGGGCGCTGCTCGCCGCCACGGCCAGGATGCCGCAGGCGAACCACAGCGCTCCGGCCGCTCCCAGCGAGGCCGCGACCACGCCCGCTCCGGCCGGAAGGACCACCTGGCCGATGCGGTTGGCCCACAGTCGCAGCGCGAGCGCGGTGCTTCGGGCGTCATCGGGCACGGCGCGGACCATGATCGTCATGGTGAGCGGTTGGCCGATGCCGAGGACGAACCCGCCGGACGCGAGCGCGCCCGCCAGCACCCACGGGTCCTCTCCGGCGGGCAGGGTCACCGCCAGCAGGGACCCGGCCGAGCCGAGGGTGCTGGCCACGACCAGCGACCGGCGCGACCAGTGGGCCAGCAGCCGGGAGAGCAGCAGCCGCGACAGCAGGGAGAAACCCGCCCGGACCCCGAGCAGGACCCCCGCCACCGACGGGGCGATCCCCCGCTCGTCGGCGAGGAGCGGCAGGTAGGCGGTGAGCAGGTCGACCGAGGCCAGCACGGCCAGGCTGACGAACAGCCCCGCCGGCGCCCCGGGGCGCCGGAGCAGCGTCGTGACCGGGACCCGCGGGCCCGGTGCCGTGCGCGGCGCGCTCCCGGGCGCCCGCCGGCTCGCGCGCGCCAGCCCGGCGACGCCGATGAGGCCGCACGCCGCGGCGGCCGCGGAGATGACCAGCGCCTCGGTGATGGGCCCGGTCAGGTCCGTTCCGCGCGCCTCGCCCAGGACGAACCCGGCGATGAGCGGGCCCATGAGCTGGCCCAGTGAGACCGCGGCGGTGAACCAGCCGAAGTCGCGGTCCATATGCTCTTCGGATGCCCGGCGGGCGACGAACGCCTGCCCGGCGATCATCACGACGATGTGGCCGAAGCCGAGCACCGTACCGGACACCCCGACCAGGAACAGGGACGGGGCCGCCGCCATGAGCAGCGGCGCGGCCACGATCAGCCCGGTGCCGGCGAGCACGATCCCGTGCATGCGGGTCACCCGGTCCGTCAGCCGTCCCAGCGGGACGGCCACCGCCAGCGAGAGGAGCGCGTAGGCGGAGGTGATGAGCCCGATCGCCAGGGCGTCGCCGCCGAGCGCGATCGCCTTGTACGACAGCAGCGGCCGGGCGGTGTTGAGCGCGGTCTGCGTGCAGACGACGCTCACCAGCAGCCAGCCCAGCCATCGCGCCCCCGCGGCCCGGTCACGCATGCCGGGCCGCTCTTCGCGCGTCGTCGTGGCGGGTCACGGTGTCCTGCCTTCTGGAGTGCGTCCCGGCCGCAGGCGGCGGCGACGGGGCTGGGCGGCGGGTGGCCGGCCCCCGCCGGCCGGGTGCGGCGGGGCCGCCCGGCCGGCGCCTTCTCCCGGGCCGCCGACCGCGCCCCGCGGCCCGTCGCCCGGAGGGGCCGGGACCGGTGGCACCACCGGGCGCCCGCCTCCCCGGCGCGTGTGCCGTTCGCGGCCCCCTGCGACCGAGGGC
This sequence comes from Nocardiopsis mangrovi, assembly GCF_042653925.1. Taxonomy (NCBI): domain Bacteria; kingdom Bacillati; phylum Actinomycetota; class Actinomycetes; order Streptosporangiales; family Nocardiopsidaceae; genus Nocardiopsis; species Nocardiopsis mangrovi. The sequence continues at coordinate 69,942 of NZ_JBHSFQ010000030.1, read as the reverse complement.
CCGGCGGACCGCCGACGCCGCCCCGCCTCGCGGCGCGGCTCCGGTACGGGGCCGCTCGCCCGGCTAGATGTGGACATCGACGGTCCCGGGCAGCGCGGTCTCGCGGGTCAGCGCGTTGATGATCGTGTGCAGCGCGCGGTCCAGGTGGCGGGTGACCTCGTCGGCGGCCGCGCCGGGGTCGCCGGCGAGGACCGCCCGGCACATGCGCAGGTGCTCGCGCAGCGACGTGCCGAGATGGTCGGGGTCGGTGCGGGCGATCCTGCGCAGGCGCACCATCTGCCCCTGCTGGTCGGCGATCGTCTTGGCGAGCGGATCGTTGTGCGTGGCGGCGATGAGGGCCTGGTCGAACCGCTCGGTGAGGGCGGAGAAGTCCGCGGCGAGCGCGTCGCGCCCGGCGTCGGCGAGCCGCGCCTCGATCCGCTCGAAGCCGGCGAGCAGGACCCGGAACGGCTCGACCAGATCCGGAGCGGAGGCGCCGTCGAGGGTGATCATCCGGATCGCGGCGGGTTCGAGGACCATCCGGAACTCGAAGAGCGTGCGGACCCCGCGCAGCGATACCGGCGCCACCTGCGCGACCTCGCCCGGCGTGAACCGCACCAGCCCTTCGCGCGCCAGGCGGCGGATCGCCTCGCGGACCGGCGTGCGCGAGGCCCCGATGCGGTCGGCGACGACCACCTCGCTCAGCTTCGTACCGGGTCGCAGCGCGAGGGTCTCGATCTCGCTCTTGAGCAGCCGGTAGACGCCTTCGGTCTTGCTCCTGGCCTCGGCCAACGCCCCGCCCTTCCGCCACGTGGTGGATCCCGTGCTTGTTCGTGCCGCATGTCCGGAATGTTCCGACCGTGCGGGGGAACCCTACCGCACCGATGTTCCGGCCGATGCACTGGCCGGTGTCCGTGCCTGTATACAGGCCGCTCCGAGGGCAGGGCGGCGGGCGGCGACGCATCCGGGCGCGGGGGCGGGCACAATCGAGGGATGTCGAAACGCTCCGCGCGGCCGGGTGCCGCGGCCGCGCCGTGTCCCTGCGGAACCCCGGCGGCCTACGGAGACTGCTGCGGGCGGCTGCACCGCGGTGAGGCGGCGGCCTCCACAGCCGAGCAGCTGATGCGCTCGCGCTACAGCGCCTTCGCGGTGGGCGACGCGGCCTACCTCCTGCGGACCTGGCATCCGCGGACCCGACCCCGGAACCTCGACCTCGACCCCGGGCTGCGCTGGCTGCGGCTGGAGGTCATCGGCGCAGGCGACGGCACCGCCTTCCACACGGAGGGCACCGTCTCCTTCCGCGCGCTCTACCGCGACGCGGGCGGGGAGGGCGAACTGCGGGAGGACAGCCGCTTCCTGCGGCACGAGGGGGCCTGGACCTACCTCGACGCGCTCGCGCCGGGCTGACCGGCGCCGCAGGCGGGCGCGGGGAGCGCCGCGCACGGCAAAGGGGAGGGGCGGGCGGCCCGGCCGCCCACCCCTCCCCGGTGGTGTCACACGGCGGCTACCCGTCGGATCCGGACTCCGCGCCCTGCTCGTTGTGCTCGGCCTGGAACTGCCTCCAGTCCGTCTGGACGTTGCTGAGGAACTCGTCGGTGCTCTTGCGCCCGTCGAGGAGCTCCTGGGTCTCGGCGGCGAGGGTGTCGTACATGCTGTCGGTCGCCCAGTCGAGGTAGCCGATCTGCCCGTCGTCGGCCATCAGCGCGTTGGCGGCGTCGATGGTCTCCTGTGCGAGCGGGGTCGCTCCCTCGACATCGGGGGAGGTGGCCGGGATCCGGCCCAGGTCGGCGAGGGTCTGCGCGAACTCCGCGTCCTGCTGCATGGCGAGGAACGCGGCGGCGGCCGGCAGGCTCTCGGTCTCGGCGTTGATGTGCCACGGCAGGCCCGACCCGCCCTGGGTCACGTGGCCGCCGCTCTCACCGGTGGGCGGCGGGAGGAACCCGACGTTGTCGGCCTCGGCCGCGACCAGTGCCTCGGCGTTCCAGTCGCCGCCGATGAGGAATGCGCCGTCGCCTTCGGCGAAGCTCGTCACGGCGTCGGCCTCGGCCAGGCCGTTGTAGCCGTCCTGGATGTAGCCCGCTTCCGCCCATTCGACGAGCTTGTCGGCGGCCTGGAGGTTGCCCTCGTTGACGAAGTCGGAGCCCGAGGTTCCGCTGATCCACTCGGTGAGGCCCAGGGGCTCGCTGTAGGCGCCCTGGATCACGCCGAAGAGCTGGAAGGCCGGGTACTGCTCGGCGTTGCCCAGGATCAGCGGCTGCTCGCCACGCTCCTGCACCGCCTCGAGGGCGGCCTCCAGATCCTCGAAGGTCTCCGGCGGCTCCACGCCGGCCGCGCTCAGGATGTCCTTGTTGTAGAAGACGCTCACGAGCTGGGACACGGGGCTGATGCCGTAGAGGGTGCCCTGGCCGAACCGCATGCCGGTCTCGTCCCAGCTCATCGACGCGAGGAAGGAGGGGCTGACGCCGTCGGTCCAGCCGTAGGCCTCGGCGAGGTCGTCCATGGGCCGGATGAGCCCGCCCTGCACCAGCGCGCCGTCGACCGAGTAGCCCTGGTTGCCCTGGACCAGGTCGGGCGCGTCGCCGCCGCCCGCCTGAAGCGCCGGGACGACGGTGCTCATCAGGTCGTCATAGCTCTTGTAGGTGGGCTCGACGGTGACGTTGGGGTAGGTCTCCTCGTAGGCCGGGATGAGCTCCTCGAGGGTGCCCTGCTCGTTCTGGTCGGCCCACACCCTCAGGGTGATGTCGCCGAGCTCGGCGACCTGCTCGGCGGTGAAGGGCTCGTTGACCGTCTCTTCGGCGGAGAGCTGGTAGGGGCCGGTCTGCTCGGCGCCTCCGGGGGCGCCGCACGCGGTCGCGGTGAGCCCCGTCGCGAGCACGGCACCGAGCGCCGCGAGGGGGACCCGGCGCGCTCGGAGCAGGGGAGTTGTACTCCGGAATCTCGGATCGGGGGCATGCATCTGGAACCTCCAGGGGGCGAAGGAGACAGCACGGAGTCGAGATAGCGGGGGTCCGACTTCAATAACAGTGAGCGACGATAGCCCTCAAACCTCAGATGCCCTAATTGCCGGAAATATCGAAATCGTTACAAAGAAGCTCACATGAGGTACTGAAAGTCCCCTAAGGCATCATAGGTATACAAAACGGACAGATGATTTCGGTCGGGCGATCCGGGGGCGCCGTGCCCGTCACGAGACGCGGATCCCGTGTGCACGCACCGCCGTGCGCAGGAAGGACGTCCCCGGAACTGCTGTCGGTCGCGCTCCGTTCATGCCCGTTACTTTATCCGTGATCAAAAGCCAAATGGATTTGCGTTCCCCCAAATCCATTTGCGTCATCTCATTGCGGACACGGACGGAGGTATGGACCGCCAACCCGAAGGTGCAATATCTTCCTTCCTCATGTGCGCCATCCGGGTCCGGCCGAAACCTCCGTCCGGCCCAGCAGCCGACGAGGCCGACCCCCCACCGCGCGGCCGGCGTCCCCCCGCGGGCGCTCCCGCCGGCCCGGGCGGCCCCCGCCGCGCCCTCCCGCGCGCCCGGGACTGGGCCGGGCTGCTCTACGTCGTCCCCGCGCTCACCGTCTTCGCGTTCTTCGTCCTCTACCCCCTCGGCCAGGCCGTCTGGCTGAGCCTGTGGGACTGGGACGGCGTGACGCAGGCGACGTGGGTGGGCGCCGGCAACTACCTCGACGCCATCGGCGACCCCGAGATCGTCGGCGCGCTGCGCAACTCCCTGGTGTTCGTGCTGTTCTACGCGGCCCTGCCCACCGCCATCGGCCTGCTGCTGACCGCGCTCATGGCGCGCGTGCGCATCTACGGGCTCACGTTCTTCCGCGCCGCGCTGTTCGTCCCGCAGATCCTGCCCGGTGTCGTGGTCGCCGTGGCCTGGCGGTCGATGTACGACATCGACGGCCCCGTCAACGGCGTCCTCCGGCTCGCCGGGCTCGACGGGGTGACCCGCGCGTGGCTGGGCGAGTTCGCCACCGCGCTGCCCAGCGTCGGCCTCATCGGCACGTGGGTGATGTACGGGCTGTGCATGGTGCTGTTCATGGCCGGCGCCCAGCGCATCCCCGCCGAGCTGTACGAGGCGGCCCGCATCGACGGGGCCGGCGCCGTCCGCGAGTTCTTCACGGTCACCCTGCCGGGACTGCGGCGCGAGATCTCCTTCGCGCTCGTCCTGACCATCACCTACGCGCTGCGCAACTTCGACATCGTGTGGAACACCACGTCGGGCGGCCCGGGCACCTCCACCACCGTCCCGAGCGTGTTCATCTACCGGGCGGCCTTCGGCACCCGCGACTACGGCGAGGCCGCCGCCATCTCCGTGCTGCTCACGGCGCTCATCCTCGCGGTCACCGGCCTGGTCCTCTTCCTGCTCAGGTCCAAGGACGACGCCAAGGGGGCGCGCCGATGAGATCCCGCCGCGAAGCGGCGATCAGCCGCCTCATCCTGGTGCTCGCCACCGTCGTCGCCCTCTACCCGGCGCTCGCCGTCCTCTCCCTCGCCCTGAGCACCCCGGCGGCCCGGCCGACCTCACTGGGCATGCCGCGCAGCCTCACCCTCGCCAACTTCGCGCAGGCGTGGGACGCCGGCCGGTTCGACTCCGCGCTGCTCTCCAGCGCCTTCGTGGCGACCACCGTGGTCGTGGTCGCCGTGGCCCTGTCGGTGCTGTCCGGATACGCGCTCGCCCGCCTGCGCGTCCCCTTCGCCGGCCTGATCCTCGGGGTCCTGCTGATCGGCCTGGTCCTGCCCTACGAGGGCGTGATCATCCCGCTCTACCTGCAAATGCTCGACTGGGGGCTCGTCAACACCCCGTGGGCGCTGATCCTCCCGCAGATCGGGCTCTCGGTCTCGCTCGGCACCTTCTGGATGCACACGTTCTTCTCCGGCCTCCCGCGCGCCCTCCCCGAGGCCGCGGCGATCGACGGCGCGACCCGGTTCCAGACCCTCACCCGGGTCCTGCTGCCCACCGCCGCCCCCGCCGTGTCGACGCTCGCGCTCCTCGTCTTCCTCTACACCTGGAACGACTTCCTGCTCGCGCTGGTCCTGGTGCCCGACAACCCCGACGTCCAGACGGCGCCGCTGGCCCTGTCCTTCTTCGCCGGGAACACCCGCGCGGCCGACACCGGGGTGACCGCCGCGGCGGCGGTCCTGGTCGCCCTGCCCCTGATGGTGCTGTACGTGTTCCTCCAGCGCCGCTTCATCAGCGGCCTGCTGTCCGGGGCCGTCAAGGAGTAGGGGCCGCCGGGACGCGCGTGGCGCGAGGGGATTGCGCGGGCCGCCGGGACGGGAGGGGATTGCGCGGGCCGCCGGGACGGGTTAGAAAGTTGCCTACCGCGATCGATGCGCCGCACACCGCAGCGATCCAGAGAGGGCAGACGTGGCACCTCCGCAATCCCCCGTTCCCCCCGTCCCCGGGCCCCACCCGGCGGCGGCCGCCGGAATCAGCCGAAGGGACCTGTTCCACCGAGGCGGACAGGCGACCCTCGCCGGCGGCGCCGCCTGGATCGCCGCACCCGCGCCGCCCGCGCTGGCCGACCCGTCGCCGGAGGCCGCCGAGTCCGCCGCCGCGCGGGTGACCGTCACCCAGGGCACCAACATCTCCGCCTCGCCGTCACCCGACGGCCGGTGGATCGCCATCGACCTCTACACCGCCATCTGGGTGGTCCCCGCCGAAGGAGGGGAGGCCCGCCGGCTCACCGGCGACCTCGCCGACGCCACCCGGCCGGTGTTCAGCCCCGATTCGGCGGCCATCGCCTTCCAGGCGTACCACGAGGGCAACTACCACATCCACGTCGTCGACCTCCCCGACGGCGAACCGCGCCGGATCACCGACGGCCCCCACGACCACCGGGAACCCGCGTTCTCCCCCGACGGCACCCGCATCGCCCTGTCCAGCGACCGCGGCTCCGGCTACGGCATCTGGCTGTACGACACCGGTTCGGGCGAGCTGACGGCGCTCACCGACACCGCCGCCGACGAGGCCGAGCCCGCGTGGACGCCCGAGGGCGACCGCGTCGTCCACACCTCCGACCGCACCAGCGTGCGGTCCACCGCCCTCGACGGCACCGGCACCGAACTGGTCCCCGCCGCCGAGCACACCACCGTCTTCGCCCCGTCGCCCGGCCCCTCGGGCAGGCTCGCCCACGTGCGGGCGCACGCCGACACCGTGCGGCTCATCGTCGACGGCGAACCGGTCAGCGGCGATGAGGACGTCTTCGCCGGCACCCTGACCTGGACCGCCGACGACCGCATCCTCTACACCGCCGACGGCGCCGTGCGCGAGCGGGCCCTCGGCTCCGGCACCACCGCCGACATCCCCTTCTCCGCCACCGTGCGCTACCGGCGGCACCGCCCCCGCCCGGCGCGCCGCCAGGTCGACGACACCGCCACCCACCCGGTGCACGGCATCGCCGGGCCCGTGCTCTCCCCTGACGGCGAGCAGGTCGCGTTCCGCGCCCTCGGCGCGCTGTGGCTCATGCCGATCGGCGGCCGGCCCCGGGCCATCACCGAACCCGGCCGCTTCGACTCCGACCCCGACTGGCACCCCGACGGCACCTCGCTCGTCTACTCCAGCGACCGGTCGGGCAGCCCCGCCCTGTGGCGCTACGACCTCGCCGCCGAGACCGCCGAACGGCTCACCGTCCTCGACGGTGCGCAGACCACCCCCCGCTGGGCGCCCGGCGGCGACCGCATCGCCTACCAGGACCAGGACGGCGCCACGTGGGTCTACGACGTCGGCGCGAACTCCACTCGCCAAGTGCTGCCCGCGCTGTTCCAGCCCGGCCGCCCCACATGGTCGCCCGACGGCACGGTGCTGGCGCTGGCCGCGGTCCGCCCCCGCTCCCAGCGGTTCCGCGAGGGCACCAGCCAGATCCTCACCGTCGACCTGGAGACGGGTGAGACCGCCTACACCGAGCCCGCGCCCTACCGCTCCCTGTCCACCCGCGGCGACGACGGCCCCGTCTGGTCGCCCGACGGCCGCCACATGGCCTTCGTCATGGACAGCCTGCTGTGGACCGTCGCCGTGGACGAGCGGGGCCGGTTCACCGGGAAGCCGAGGCGGCTGACCTCCGAACCCACCGACGCCCCGAGCTGGAGCGGCGACTCCGCCACCCTGCTCTACCTCAACAACGGACGGCTGCGGCGGATCCCCCGCGAGGGGGGACGGCCGGCCACCGTCGACGTCCCTCTCACCTGGAAGCGGCCGCGGCCGCGCGGCCGGGTGGTCGTGCAGGCCGGCGCGCTGTGGGACGGCCGGTCCGAATCGCTCCGCCGCGACGTCGACGTGGTCATCGACGGCAACCGCGTGACGGCGGTCGAGGAGCGCCGCGACCGCTCCGGCGACGCCTCGGCGACCGTGGTCGACGCCACCGGGCTCACCGTCATGCCCGGGCTGATCGACGCCCACAACCACTGGCACCTGCGCGGCCGGCACTGGGGGTCCCGCCAGGGCCCGCTGTGGCTGGCCTACGGCGTCACCACCACGCGGTCGCCGGGCGACCCCGTCTACCAGATGCTGGAGACCCGCGAAGCGCTGGACTCGGGCGCGATCACCGGTCCCCGCTACCTGGCCACCGGCGAGGCCATCGACGGCACCCGCGTGTACTACAACTTCATGCGGCCCACCCACGACGCCGACGGCCTCGAACGCGAGGCCGAACGCGCCTTCGAGCTCGACTACGACCTGGTCAAGACCTACGTCCGGCTCCCCGTGGCGTCCCAGCGCACCGTGATCGACCGCGCCCACGCCGCCGGGCTGCCCGTGACGTCCCACTACCTCTACCCCGCCGTGAACCTGGGCATGGACGGCATGGAGCACACCGGGGCCACCAACCGGCTGGGCTACTCCCACACGGTGAGCCGGCTCGGCCGGGCCTATGAGGACGTCACCGCCCTGTTCGCCGCGTCGGGCATGTCGGTCACGCCCACGCTGTTCAACTCCTCCGCCCTCTACGCCGGCGACCGCTCCCTGGTCGACGACGAGCGCACCCGCCGCCTCTTCCCCGCGTGGGAGTACGACGCGCTGGTGGCCAAGGCCGACGCCGCCGCCTCCGGCGACGCGGCGGCGCGGCTGGCGCGCGCCGCGCTGGCGGGCAACGTCGCCATGGTGCGCGCCGTGCACCGCGGCGGCGGGCTGGTCATCGGCGGGACCGACGCCCCGCTCGACAACATCGCGGTGAGCCTGCACCAGAACATGCGCGCGCTCGTCGAGCACGGGTTCACCCCGCACGAGGCGCTGACCGTCACCACGTCCACGGCCGCCGGCTGGCTCGGCCTGGGCGACGACCTGGGTGCCGTCGAGCCGGGCCGGCTCGCCGACCTCGCGATCGTCGAGGGCGACCCTCTCACCGACATCGCGGCGGCCGCGGACGTGCGCATGACGGTGGCCAACGGTGTCGTCCACACGGTCGACGACCTGCTGGCCCCGTTCGGCGCGGACGGCGACGGCGGCGCGGACGGCGACGAGCCGGCACCGGCCACGACCGTGGAGCGCGCACCGCTGTCGTCGGCCGCGTCCGACGCGTACTGGTGGCACGGCGAATCCGAGAGGAGCAGCCCGCACCGCTGCTGACCCGGGCGCGGCGGGGCCGCCCCCCCGCGGCCGGTCACCCCGGCCGACCTCCCGGGTCGGCCAGGTGATCGGCCAGGCGGTCGAGGAACGCCCGCTGGCCTTTGACGATCTTCTCCGCCGCCCCGGCGAGGCCGAACCACGCCACGCGGTCGATCTCGGGGAAGCTCCGGATGCGCCCGGAACCCTTCGGCCACTCCATCTCGAAGGTGCCGGGGACCACCAGCGCCGGATCGAGGTCGCCGCGCAGCGCCCACGCCGTCACCGTCTTGCCGCCGGACTGGCGCACGGTGCCGAGGCCGATGAGGTCGCCCTCGGGCACCGGCAGGCCCAGTTCCTCACGGAACTCCCGGCGGGCCGTCGCCTCGGGGTCCTCACCGGGTTCGGGCTCGCCCTTCGGCAGCGACCACGCGCCCGCGTCGCGCCGTGCCCAGAATGGGCCGCCCATGTGCCCCAGGAGGACGTCGGCCGCGCCGCCGCGCTCGCGGAACAGGAGGATGCCCGCGCTCTGCTTGCCTGTCACGCCGCCCAGTCTGCCCGAGCCCGGACCGCGCGGGCGCATCGGCGCGGGCCGTGTCGCGGGACGCGGCCCGCGGGTGTCCGGCACCGGACACAATGGGTTCTTACCGGTATGTACCGGGCACCGTGTCACGGTATCCGCGGGAACGGCGCCCCATTCCGGGAGGGGAGACGTGGAGAACATGGCGAGCACGACAGCGGCGGGCGGCAGGCGGCCGGGGCCCGCACACGGCGCGCGGGGCGGGGGTGCCCGGTAGTGCACCCCGCGCAGCCCGATCCGGCGGAGGTCCGCCCGCGTCGCCACTGGTACTGGACCGGCGGCGCGATCGCGCTCGTCGGCCTCGTCGGCGGCCTGACCCTGCTCGCCACCGGCATCTATTCCGCGGCGACGGCGACCGAGACCGTCGCCGAGTTCCCGGCCGGGCGGACCACGGCCTTCCACGCGGACCGGGCGAACACCGACTCCGACGAATGGACGCTCCACGCCGACCGTGAGGTGTCGTTCAGCGACATCGAGCGGTCCTGCACCGCGAGCGGTCCCGAGGGCGCCGTCGCGTTCCGCGACCCCGGCTACTCCAGCTCGACGACGGTCAACGGTGACACCACCGTGCTGGGCGCGGTGATCGACATCACCGCGAGCGGCGAGTACACCATCATGTGCGGCCCCGAGGCCGCCGGGGCCTACAGCGTGGGGTACGGGCCGCACGGACTCGGCGTCGCCTTCGGCTTCGCGGGCGCCGTCGGCGGCTTCGTGCTCCTCGCCGTGCTCGGGCCGCTGATCGGGCTCACGGTGATCGTGACCACCGCGGTGCGGCGGGGCGGCCACCGCCGCACGCTCATGGCCGAACGCCATGCCGCCGGGCCGTGGCCCGCCGCCCCCTGGCCCCCGCCCCGGAGCGGACAGGGACCGCCGCCGCGGCCCTAGCGGAGGAGCCCTCCGGCCGCCGTCAGGCGGCGGGCGCCCGCGCCGAGGGCCACCGCCACGTGCACGGCCCACCGGGAGATCCCGGAGATCCGCAGGGGCACCGGCACCGGTACCGCCGACGGGCCGATGCCGTTCGGCGGCCCGCCGGCCGTGCGGCGCCGGGTCAGCAGCAGGCCCGCCGCCACGGCGAGGGCGCCGGTCAGGGGCACCCAGCCCGCGTCGAGGCCGAACTCGGTCAGGATGAGCAGGCCGCCGCCGGTCAGCGCCCCCGACGCCAGGACCCGGACCATGCCCGGGTCGCCGTGGAGGGCCTTCGGCGGCTCCTCGAAGCGGGGCATCCACCACAGGACCGGCCACAGCATCGGAATCAGCACGACGGCGCCGAGCGCGCACCACACCAGCCACGGGGCCGTCAGCGGCGCGGGGGTGGGCAGCCCGAGCACGAGGACGAACGCCGCCGCCACAGCGGCGAGCGGGACCATGTGCCACAGGTACACCGCCATGAGCCGGGGGGAGGCCCAGTCCAGCACCCGGGCGGGGCCCGGCCGCGACGCCCAGGCGGTGATCGGGCCGCGCAGCAGGACCGCCAGGCCGATCTGCCCGGCCCCCACCGCCGCGAGCAGCAGGGTCGGGGGAGCGACGTTGGACGCCTCGATCGCGAACACCCCGGTCATGTTGGCGGAGTACGGTCCCACCGCCGCCAGCGCGGCCGCCGTCGCGAACCCGCCGACCGCCAGCCCGGCGGCCGGGAGGCGGCGGATCTCCCCCGCCGCGTAGCGGAAGCCGAGCTGGTGCACGACCGGCCACACGAGCGCGACGTTGAGGTAGCCCACCGCCTCGATGCCGGTACCGAACCGCACCGCGTCGACGACGGCCGCCGCCGCGAACAGCGCGGCGGTGGCGTACCAGCCGAACCGCGCGTCCGCGCGGGCCAGCACCGGGGTCGCCACGACGACGAGCACGTACACCGCCAGGAACCACAGCACGATGCCGGCCGCCTCGGCGCCGATCCGGACCGGCTGCTCCGGGACCCCGGCGGCGATCAGCAGCGATGACGCCGCCATCCAGGCCGCGGCCAGGGGGAGCACCGGCCAGGCGAGCCGGCGCAGGCGCTTGGCCAGCCACTCCGAGGTCGAGGTCCCCTTGGCGGCGGCGGACCGGTGGCTCAGCAGGTTGGCGGCGCCGCCGACGAAGAAGATCAGCGGCATCACCTGCGCGATCCACGTCAGCGCGAATCCGCCGTCGGTGCTGATCACGGTGCCCGTGGTCAGCACTCCGGAGGACGACGAGTAGGAGAGCACGGGCAGCGACCAGTGCTGGAGGACCACCAGGACCATGACGAGCAGCCGCAGCGCGTCCAGGAAGCGGTCGCGCGTCGGACTCGGCCCCCGGGCGCTCCGGGGTCCGGGCACAGCGGGAAGGGGACGGGCCGGCTGCGCGTCCGTGCTCTCGGGTGCAGCGGTGGCGGTCATGGCTCGCTCCTTGTCTCCGCGGGCTCGGAGGCTCGGGGGGCCTCCGTCCCGGTCCGGCACGGCACGACGCGCTCGCTCCGCGGTGGGGGAGAGGTGGGTCGTCGGTGCGGCCCGGAAACCGGCGGCCGTTCCCGCGGCGCCAGGGGGGATGCTCGTCCTCGCGTGTCGATGAACCGACCCTAGGCCCGAGGGCAGGGCGCGGGCGATATCCCTGGCTCCCCTCAAAACTGACCTGCTGCCCACCGGAGAAGGTGGTGTAGGCACCACCGTCATCCGTTGCGCACGGGTTCTCACCGCCGTCGGCCGTGGCTCCTTCCGGGGGCTGCGGGCGTCACGCGCGTGCCCGGCATCCTGTGATGCCGGCTTCCGCGCTCTCGTCTCCGGGCGGAGAACCCGGGGGGTTCCGAGAATGATGCCATCCCCGAGACGCACGTGCCGACGCGCGCCTGGACCGGGACAGTGGGAAGGTTCTCACAGCAAGAGGGCGAGCCCGGTCACGATCGACTATATGCGCAGGTCGCCCGGTGATGTCGAGCCGAGGCGGAATCGGCGGGCGGGGAGGGATTCTTTCGGGCCCCCGAGGGGCCGCGCGCACGGGCGGCGCGGAGATCCGGAGCAGGCCGGTAGTGGGGGCGACGGGCGGCGGCGGTCCGGTGGGCGGGGCACCGGTCCGGCCCCGGAATCGCGGTCCGGGCCCGGGGGACGCGGACGGCGGCCGAGCGCGGAAGCGCCGTTCGCTCCGGCGCGGGAAGGGGCCGCCTTCGTTCGACGGCCCGGCTTCCCTGCGGCGGGGTGGTTCCACGGCCCATCCCACTGCTCCGGCCGGCCCTTCCGGATGCCGGTCCCGTCCGGCGGCACCGCCGCCGGACGGGACCGGTTAGGCGCGTGCCCCCGCGCCGGCGACCAGTTCCGCCGCGGCCGCGGCCGCCGCGGGGTGGCGGGCCAGCAGCCCGGCCGCCTCGCGGTGGGCGGACGGACCGGCCGCCGCGCCGCCGGGTTCGCCGGCTGCGGGCCAGCCGCCGTCGCAGCCCAGCAGCGCCGCCACGGCGTCGCAGGCCGCCGGGTTCCCGGCGAGCAGGTCCGCGACGGGCCCGGCGGGCGCGGCCGGCGCCGCGGGCCGCACCGGTTCGGGCTCCGCGGCCCACGGCGGGACCCACGCGTCGACCGCGGGCAGGCTCGCCGGGAACGTGCGCCCCGCTTCGCGGATGAGCACCGGGACCATCTCCTGCGCGTGTTCGCGCAGGGTCGTGATCAGGGTGGGCAGCCACGGGAGCAGGACCTGGTCCGGCAGCCGCGCGAAGGCGTCGGACATCACCTCCACGACGAACGGAGCGAGCGACGGGGCCGGCGACAGCGCCTGGACGAAACCGCTCAGATACTGCGGGAACGCCGGGACGACGAGCGGGTTGTCCAGCAGTTCCGCGCACCGCGCGCGCAGCCGGTCCCGCGTCACCACGCCGAGCTGGGCCTGTGCCGCCCACAGCAGCGCCACCTTGGCGGGCGCCTCGGGGTGCGACTGCTTGACCGCGAGTTCGAGCTGCGTGCGGTCGCACCCCAGGGACAGCGCCATGTTCTCCAGGGTGAACAGGAACCCGAGCATCGCCGCCACTTGGCGGACGCCGGTGTGCTCGTCGGTGAACGACCCCGGCAGCAGCGTGCAGTAGTGCGCGTAGCCGGCGGTCACGAACGACTCGCACCAACGGGGCAGCGCGGAGTTCCCGGCCCGGTAGTAGGCCAGCAGCCGCCGGAACCTGCGCAGCACCTCGGGGGCGTCGTCCACCGTGCGCTCGGCGGCGAGCAGCTCGACGGCGCGGGCGCCGAGCTCATCGGTGAAGCGCGGGTTGTCCAGGTAGCAGATGGCGTCCTCGATGGCCGCGAGCGCGGTCGCCGCCGTGGCCTTGGGCTCCCACGCGGAGCGGCGCAGCCGCTGCTCCAGCACCTGCTCGACCGTGACGCCCTCGTAGCCGAGTTCGATGAGGGGGCGCTGGTCGCGGCCCAGGGACACGTCCCAGCTCTCCTGCGTCGAGCGCTCGCCCAGCTCCAGGGAGCCCGTGATGGGGCGGACCGCACCGCCGCGCAGCAGGCGGCTCAGCCGCCAGAGCAGCCGCGAGCACGGCTCCAGTTCCGGGTCGGCCTTCAGGTCCAGCAGCACGCGCCGGACCGTCCGCTTGCTCGGGCCGATCCCCAGGGGGGCCAGCCGGTCGAAGACGTCGCGGGCCAGCGGCGGCATCGCGCTGTAGCCGACCTCGCCGATCCGGTCGCCGCCCAGCAGGATCTCGCACAGGTGGCGAACATCGCGCCGGCCGGGCACGGTGTCCTTCTCGATGCACGTGATCGCGGCGTCCTGGAAGTCGTACGGCGTGGGACGCGCCCGGCCGCGGATCCCGGCCAGCAGGATCGACGTCTCGAACACCGCGATGGCGTCGGCCGTGCTCGACGTGTACCCGTTGCGGCGCGCCAGCCGGACGATGTCGACGCACCAGCCGAGCAGTTCGGACTCGTCGAGGTCGCCCGCTGCGGGCGGGCTCGACAGGAACTCCGACAGCCGGTCGGTGACGCCGGCCGGGGCGGCCGCCGCGCGGGCGCGTCCGGCGCCCTTCGCCTTCCCCGTGCCGGCCCCGCCCTTCCCGGTCCTCTGCCCCTTCAGCCGGAAGGGCACGGCTCCCCCTGCGGAGACCTGCTTCTCCCAGGTCGCCGCGGAGATCGACACCGAGCCCCCGGCCAGCCCGAACTGAGCCTCGATGGCGGAGTGGCTGGAGGGGATGAGCCCGTAGAGCCACTCGGTGGCCGTGGCGGGGCCGATCTCCCAGCCGGTCTCCGGCGCCGCCAGCCCGAACTCCTCCACCCGGCTGGCGGCGTGGAACGCGCCGCACACGTACATGCACTCGGCCGGGTCGCCGCCGGTCCGCGCGAGGTGCGCGCGGATCCGGGTCCACATGTAGCGCTCGCGGTCCTCGTCGCGCGACAGCCGGTCGCCGTCCGACGGGGCGAGGCGCCGGAACAGGCTGCCGATCAGCACCATCACCTGGCGGTAGGTGTCGTACCCGGCGCCCGCCAGGGGCTGCTCGACGTACTGGTCCCACCACTCCGACCAGTGCCGGACCTTCCCGTGGTGCAGCAGGTGCTCTTCGAGCTCGGCGAACCGCGGCCGCAGCTCGCCGAGCTCCACGCCGACGGCGTCGCCGTGCAGGCCGGCGCTCTCCTCGTGCGCGGTCGCCTCGCCGGGCGCCGCGGACGCCGCGGGCGCACCGGCCCCGGACGCGCCCGGATCGGACGCGTCGGGGGCGGACCCGTCCGGTGCGGGAAGCTCCCACTGGAACAGGTGGTCCACCGACCGGTCCACGAGCACCAGCTCCACCCCCGGGGTCTCCAGGGCGTAGGCGATCGCCTGGTACTCGGCGGAGGTCTCGGTGATGGGGGCGATCACGCTGAGCGGGCCCGCGCCGTCGGGGAAGCCGTCAAGGTCGCCGGCGTAGGCCTGGAGCGCCACAGGGAGGCGGCAGTTGCGCAGCTCGTCCAAGAGGGGGGCGAGGTCCTCGCACAGCTCCATGTAGACGACCTTGGGCCGCTTCTCCCGCAGCCGCCGCGCCATGGCGAGCGCGGAGGCGGGGGAGTGGTGGCACACCGGGAAGATCTCCAGCTCCTCGCGCAGTGCCCGGTCGACGTCGTCGACCATGCCCGACAGGATGCCGGGCACGGCGCCGGGCCCGCCCGCGAAGGCGGTGGCGGCGCCGCGCAGCTGCTCGCGCAGGGAGCCGAAGGGGCCGGTGGCATCTGTGCCGGCGTCGGTGCCGGCGGCCGTGGCTCCCGTGCTCATGACAGGGTGTCGATCGCCTGCTTGCCGCCGGCCAGGAACTCCGTCCAGGCCCCGCCGTCGGCCTTGCTGCGGGGCTCGACGACCCCGTGCCAGAACTTGTTGAGGATGGTCAGGTCCTCCGGGGAGCGGCGGGCCAGCGAGCCGACCATCGACCCCGCGAGGGTCTGGGCCCGCAGGGTGCGGTCGCCGAAGAAGTGGCTGTGCAGGATGGCGTCCTCCAGGACGCCGATCTGCTCGGCCGTGGACAGCGCCGATTCGAGCTTCTCGTCGTCGCTGGTGGCCGATGCCGCGGCGGTGCGCAGGTCGGCGAAGCTCTGCAGCAGGATGTCCAGCAGCGTCGGCGGGACGTCCAGCTCGATGCGGTGCCGGCGCAGCAGCTCCGTGGTGCGGAACCGGACGATCTCGGTCTCGCTGCGCTTGTTGGTCACCACCGGGATCTTGACGAAGTTGAACCGCCGCTTCAGCGCCGAGGACAGGTCGTTGACGCCCTTGTCGCGGCTGTTGGCCGTGGCGATGATCGAGAACCCGGGCTTGGCGAACACGGTGTTGTCGTCGTCCAGCTCGGGGATGGACACGTACTTCTCGGAGAGGATCGAGATCAGCGCGTCCTGCACGTCGCTGGTCGACCGGGTCAGCTCCTCGAACCGGCCGATCTGCCCGGTCTCCATCGCGGTCATGATCGGCGAGGGGATCATGGACTCCCGGGACTGCCCCTTGGCGATCACCATGGAGATGTTCCACGAGTACTTGATGTGGTCCTCGGTGGTCCCCGCGGTGCCCTGGACGACG
Organism: Nocardiopsis mangrovi; assembly: GCF_042653925.1. Taxonomy (NCBI): domain Bacteria; kingdom Bacillati; phylum Actinomycetota; class Actinomycetes; order Streptosporangiales; family Nocardiopsidaceae; genus Nocardiopsis; species Nocardiopsis mangrovi. The sequence continues at coordinate 53,872 of NZ_JBHSFQ010000030.1, read as the reverse complement.
AGGGTGGAGTTGCGGCTGATGGCGGCCGACAGCAGCTCGGCCAGCCAGCTCTTGCCGGTGCCGGGGTCGCCGATGAGCAGCAGGCCGCGGTCCGACGCCAGGGTCACGATGCTTCGCTCGACGAAGGTGCGGTCGCCGAACCACTTCTGCGAGATCTCGCGGTCGAGGCCGTCGGCGGGCTCGGAGCCGAGGATGAACAGCCGCGCCATCTTGGGGCTGAGCCGCCACGAGAACGGCTTGGCGCCGTCGTCGACGGACTCCAGCCAGTCCAGCTCGTCGGCGTACTTGACCTCGGCGGGCGCGCGTAGCAGTTCGTCGGTCATGTCGTTCGGTTCTCCTAGCCGAGGAATGTCTTGAGTTCGAACACGAGCTTGCTGATGTGGCCCGAGACCACCGGGGTGCCCAGGTCCTTGAACCGCTGCCGGAACCACGGGTCGACGTGCTGGCGGCCGCTGCTGGTCACCGAGCCCACCGGGATGAACCTGACCCCGGACCGGTGCAGCGCCTCGATGGAGGTGAACAGGGGCTGCGACCGGTCGAACTCGTAGAAGTCCGAGATCCAGACCATCACGGTGTCGTGCGGGTCGGTGATCTTCGGCCGCGCCATGGCCATGGCGACCGGGCCGTCGTTGCCGCCGCCGAGCTTGGTCCGCAGCAGCATCTCGAACGGGTCGTCCACCCACGGGGTCAGGTCGATCGCGCGGGTGTCGTAGGCGATCAGGTGCACGTCCACCTTGGGCAGGCCGGCGAAGATCGACGCGAGGATGGTGCAGTTGACCATCGAGTCGACCATGGACCCGGACTGGTCCACGACCACGATCAGCCGCGCCGGGCTGACCCGCTTGGCGGTGTGCCGGTAGAACAGCCGGTCGACGTAGAGCCGCTCCGCCTCCGGGTCCCAGTTGGTGAGGTTCTTCCAGATCGTGCGGTCGATGTCGAGGTTGCGGAACACGCGCTTCGGCGGCACCGACCGGTCGACGGCGCCGGCGCTGGTCTGCTGGACCTGGGTCCGCAGCACCTCGGCGACCTCGTCGACATAGCGGCGGATCAGCGCCTTGGCGTTGGCCAGCGCGGTGCCCGACAGGTTGGCCTTGTCCCGCAGCAGCTGCTCGATCAGCGACAGGCTGGGGGTCAGGCGGGCGGCGAGGGCGGGGTCGGCCAGGACCTCGCGCAGGCGCATCCGCCGGACGAGGTCGCCCTCCAGGTCGCCGAGCACGCCGTCCAGTCCGTTGCCGAGCCCGCCGCCGTCGGCCCCGCTCGGGGAGGCACCGGCGGGGGAGGCGCCCGGCTGCCCGCACATCGCGCGCTTCAGCCAGCCGGCGTCGGCCTGCCATTCGGCGAGCCGGGTGGCGCTGACGTCGCCGGTGCCGGTGCTGAACGCGTTGAGCAGCAGCTTGGACACCAGGGCGGCGCGCCGCACCTCGTCGGCGCCCACGGCGGCCGTGCCCGGCTCGGCGGCGTCGCCGCTCGCGGTCAGGCCGTCGAACTCCGCGGCGAGTTCGGGGAAGCGCTGGACAACGGTGTCGACGGTCACGCCCGGGTCGAGCAGCGCCGCGGGCAGCCCGATGTCGTCGACGATGGCCACGCTCGCCTTCTCCAGGGCGGGTTGTTCCTCGCCGGAGAAGAGCTTGGCCAGCAGCCGCCAGTAGAGCACTTGGCGCCGGTTGCGGTCGGCGTCGGCCGCGGTGCCGTCCGCCGCCGTCGCGGTGGTGTCGTTCATCGTCTCAGCAACCGTCCTGCGCGCTCGCGGAGCACGGCCAGGGCGTCGTTGCGCGCCTCGGCCTTGGCGACCTTGGGATCCGTGGGGCCCAGCGCCCAGTCGCCGTTGTGGACCGGGGTCGGCTGCCGCTTCACCGCCGTCTGGACGCCGAGGGGTTGCAGCGACCAGCCGCCGGCGTCCCAGCGCATCAGGCCGATGCAGGCCGACGACGCGGCCACCAGCTTCGCGGTGAGCGGGCCGGCGGCGGGCAGGCGGACGGTGTCGACGGGCAGTTCGACGCCGTCGAGGACGAAGGTGACGCGGGGCGGGCCGTCGCCCTTGGGCTTGGTGGCCTTGTAGCCCTCGACCAGCACCGGCTCGGCGATGCGCACCGGGTGGCGGTCGAGCGCCGGGACGGCGGGCGCCACCGCGTCGGCGAGCCGGAGCCGGGCCGTGGCGAAGGGGTCGGCGGGATCGCCCTCGGCGGCACGGTCGTCGTGCCAGAGCAGGTCGCCGGTGTCCAGCAGCGGCATCGTGGTGATGTCGACGGAGCGGTGCCCGGCCAGCGCCCCCAGCAGCACGGGGTGGTCGGCCAGCAGCTTCCACACCGCCGGGCCCACGACGGCGTCCACCTTCGCGGCGGCCAGATTGGCGCGCACCAGCCGGGGCGGGGCGCCGTCGGCGGGCTCGAAGACGGCGTGGACCTGCACCTGCACGGCCGTGCCGTGTTCATGGACATCGGCGCCGAGGGGCAGCAGCCGGCCGGTGGCCTCGGCGGCGGGCTGCGCGGGCGCGAGCCCGCCGTCCTGCGAGAGCATGACGGCGCGCGTCCACAGGTCGGCCCAGCGGCGGGCCGGCAGGCCGTCCATCGCCGCGACCGGGCACGACGCCTGGAGTTCGGCGGCCAGGCCGTCGAGCAGCACCGCCAGCCTGCGGCGGGCGGGATCCGCCAGCAGCGCGTCGATTGTTCGGCCGCCGCCGGAGGCGATGTCGCGGTCGACCCCGAGCCATCCGGTGATGGCGAGTTCGGAGAGCCAGGCGCGGCTGCCGGCGAGCACGTTGTCGGCCGCGGGCGCCGGCGCATCGGCCGCGGGGAGGGCGTCCCGGGCCTGTCCGCGCGCGGTGTCCAGCCCCGAGAGCAGGGCGTCGTGGACCGCGCCGAGCAGGGCGGTGCGGGCGCCCGCCAGCGCGGCGAATCGGCCGTCGCCGACGGCGCCGGTGGCGAGCTTGTCGACCGACTCGCCCACTGCGGTGCCGAGCGGTGTGGCCGCCATGGCGCCCGCCAGCGCGGCCAGGGCCGCGGAGTTGGCGGGATCGGGGCGGGCCAGGCCGCGTTCGAGCGCCGCGTCGAACCCGTCGACGACGTCGAGGGCGTCGGCGGTCCCGGCCGGCTCGGATTCGAGCAGCTCGGCGAGTTGTGAGGACAGCATCAGCGGCCCGCCCTCGTCGCCGGGAACCAGTGCATCTCGGGAAGGGGCGCGGTGGTCGCCGGTACCTCCAGGTAGGACAGGTAGCGCAGGAACCGGCTGAACACGACGCCCGACTGCGCGGATCCGCGGCGCGGGTCCATCCGGTGGACGAGATCGGTCCCCGACGTGACATCCGCGTCGATGCCGATCCGCAGGTAGCCGGCGACGCGCTCGATCCCGTACTGGAGCACGGCCTCGTCCACGAGGCTGCGCAGGTGCTTGCAGGGCGACGAGCCGAGGCCGCCGCACGGCCTGTTGTTGTTGGTGCTGCATGTGAGGGCGTGGGACTCGGCGGCGATCGAGGAGACGTACACCCGGGCGATGTCGGACCCGCTCGACACCACCCCTTGCAACCGCCCGTCCGCCAGTTCGACGAAGGGGACCTTCGCCAGCTTGCGGGGCCGGGCGGGTGGCAGCACGCTCACCACGCTCCTTTGCCCGATCCCTGCTTCGGTGCCTTCAGCGTCCACGGCATCGACCTCCAGACGATGGATCACGGGGGGACCCGCCGACCGGAGCCCGAGCCCGTGCCCGGCAGGCGATCAGCGGTCCGGTAGGTATACCGCACGACGGCGACAAACCCGGCCGCACCGGCATCGCGGCAGGAAGCGGGCGCCGGCGGGGGCGGACGGCGGCGCCGTCCGCGCGGGTGGCCGCATGCGGAAGCGGGTTCCGCTACCCGGTCACATCCCGTGGCCCATAGGGTGAACATCAGTGACCAAGGTTCCCGCGGACCCGCGGCCCAGGAGGACGCAGTGAGCGATCCGGTGACCCCCGACCCGCTTCCCCCAGGCGTGCGCAACTCCGCGCACTCGGCCGACTCGGTGGTCCAGGCGAACTCGATCGCGGGAGGCGTCACCATCGTGAACAACCATGGAGGCGGACCCCGGCCGCCGCACCGGCCGACGGTCCCCGGAGAGGTACCGGACCCGCCGAGCAGGTGGCACAACCGCGTCGCGGAACTCGAAGCCGTCCGCAGGGCGGTCCGGCCGCCGGACGGCCGGGAGCCCGGCGCCCGCATCACCGTTGTCGGAGGGGCGCGCGGGATGGGGAAGTCCGCGCTGGTGCACCGGTTCGCCGCCGAAACGGTCCGCGAGTTCGACGGCGGCCAGCTCTACGTCGACTACGAACGGCTCGACCCGGAGGGCTCCGCCGGCCCGGGCGAAGCCCTCGGTGAACTCCTGGGGTCGCTCGGCCTCCCCAAGGAGGACATGAAGGCCGGCCTCCACGGCCGGGCCGCGCAGTTCCGCACCGTCACCCGCGACCGTCGGCTGCTCGTCGTCGTGGACGGCGCCACCCAGGCCGCGCAGGTCAGGGAGCTGATCCCCCACGGGCCGCAGAGTGCCGTGCTCGCCGTCGGCAGCCGGGCGCGGCTGGGCGAACTCACCCTCGACCACGCCGAATGGCTGACACTCCCGCCGCTGGAGCCCCGGGAGGCCGGGGAGCTGTTCACCAAGCAGTGCGGACACAAGCTGGGCGACGACCTCGACCAGGAGAGCCTGGCGTCGGTCGTGGCGGCCTGCGAGGGGCTCCCGCTCGCCCTCGTGATCGCCGCGGGACGGCTCAGACCCGGTTCCGGCTCCAGGTCCGGCCTGTCGGTGCTGGCGGCCGAACTGACCGATGAGCGCAGGCGCCTCACATCGCTGTCGCTGACCGACGACGTCACGTTGACCACCGTGTTCAACGTGGCCTACGACGGGCTGACGGCGGAGGCGGCCGCGCTCTACCGTGCGCTGGGCTGCTGGCCCGGCTCGGCGTTCGACCTGGCGCTGGCGGCGACCGCCGGCCGCGGGGAACCCGGGGCGGTGGCGGACCTCCTGGCCGCCCTGAGCAGAGCCGAACTCATCGCGGAAGCCGACACCGAGGGCAGATTCCGGTTCGCGCACGGCCTGCTCCGGCTGCACGCCGCCGACCTGGCGCTGGAGCACGACGGCGCCGAGACCCGCGACACCGTCCTCACCGACTGCCTTGACGCCTACGCCGCCACGCTCGCCCATGCGGACGCGGCCGTCATGGGGCCGCGGCTGCGCACGGTCGACCTCACGGCGGTGACCGCCGGGGTCCCGGATCCGTTCGGCGGCGACCGGGGGAGGGCGCTGCGCTGGCTGAACGCCGAACGCGACACCATCCTCATCGCCGTCCGGGTGGCCGTGCGCCGCGGCCTGGACACCCGCGCCTACCGCATCGCGGAACTGGCGACCGCGCTCTACCTCAACCACCGCTATCTGGCCGACTGGGTGGAGACCGGCACGCAGGGCGCCGACGCGGCCCGGCGGCAGGGCGCCGGCGCGGCCGAGGCCCGCCTGCGCTCCCTGGTGTCGAGGCCGCTGACCGACCTCGGCCGCACCGACGACGCGCGCGAGCAGCTGGAGCGCGCCCTCCACCTGGTGCGCGACGAGGACGACCTGCTGCTGGCGGCGTCCGTACACGAGTTCCACGGCCGCTTCGCGAACACGGTCGACAAGCACGCGGCCCTCGACGCCTTCGCGCGAGCCCGCCGCCTGAACGAGCGTTCGCACCACCCCCAGGCGCCCCGCGGCCTCGCCCTCGCGCGCTACTTCGCCGGGCACACCTGGCTGGAGCTGCCGGACCCGGGGAGGGCGATCGCCGAACTGGAGGACGCCGTCGCGGCCTTCGAAGCCCTGGAGCCCGCCGACCTGAGGATGGCGGCGCGGGCGCGGGGCAGCCTTGCCGCGGCCTATGCGGCGGCCGGCCTGATGGAGGACGCCGTCGCAGCCTGCACCGCGGCCGTCGAGGCGCTGCACGCGCGCGACAACCCGTACTACGAGGCCGAGAACCTGGAACGCCTCGGGCTGTTCCGCGCCGACATGGAGCAGACCGGTGAGGCGCGCGAGCACTGGTCGCGGGCGCGCGACCTCTTCGCCGAGATGAACAGCCCGCGTGCGGCCCGGGTGCAGGCACGCATCGACGCGCTCGACTGACCACGGCCGCGGCGGCGGGGCCGCGCTCGACGGCGTCAGCCGGGCGGGGGATCGACCTCGACGTGCACCCGCACCCCGGCCGCTTCCCAAGGGACCCCGCCCAGGCGCAGCGGGACGTCCCCGCTGGTGAGCCGGCCGGTGCGGAGCAGGGTGTAGACCACTCCGGTCAGGACGGGCAGCGCCACGCCGGGGGCGGACCGCACCCGGATGGCGGCGCCGTCGCGCGCCAGGCAATCGCAGCCGCCCTCCGCGGGGACCGCCGACAGCAGCGCGCCGGGGTACAGGTCCAGCAGCCGGCGGAGCTCCGCGGGCGCCGCGCTTCCGGGCGCCGTATCGCGGTGGACGACGGAGGCGTTCTCGACGAAGCGCGAGTCGGGCTCCGACTCCGCGGCGCACAGGTGGCGCAGGCCGTCCGGCTCCTCGTGGACGGAACGGACCGCGGCCGGGTAGCGCGCCACGTGCACGCCGCCGTCGGCGTCGATGTGCGAGCGGACCTCGAACGCCGTCACCCGCCGAGCGTGGTGGGGGACCGGCGGCCCCGGCGCGAGCGTGCGCGGGCCGGCGGCGGGAGCCTCCAGTCCCAGCAGCCCGTAGACCATGCGGGCGAACCGGGGCGCGGCCTCGTCCACGTACGCGAACGCCTGGTCGACCGCCTCGGTGTGCCGCCCGGGAACGTGCCCGGCGATGGCCCGGTCGATCTGGGGGGCGAGAGGCGCATGGACGTCGAGACGCCCCGTCCGCGCGGCCAGCCGCGCGATCGCCGTCCCCGGGACGGCTTCGTCGCCGAAGGCGGCGAGCAGCAGCGGGCGGTCCAGCCCCGCCGCGTACAGCGTGACCGATCCGTGGTCGCCGATCACGCAGTCGGCGGCGGCCAGTGCCGCGGCCCAGCCGTCGTCCGGGGGGATCAGCAGGAGCCCGGCCTCCAGCGCCGCGGAGTACAGGCGGCGCACCTCCCAGGGGCTGTGCTCGGACCAGATATTGGGGTGCAGGACCGCCGCCACGCGGTGGCCGTCGAACGGCAGGTCGGCCAGCAGCCGGGCCGGGAGGTCGTTGTGGGCGCCGAGGGCGGACTCGTCTTTCCACGTCGAGGTGAGCAGTACGAGCCGCCGGCCGGGGGCGACCCCGAGCGCGTCCCGGTAGCGGTCGCGCAGGCGCAGCCCGGCCCGCGCCCGGTCGTAGGCGAGGTCGCCGACGACGGTCGTGTGCTCGGCGAGGCGCGGCGAGATGGAGCGGAGCCGCTCGCGCTGGTCGGGGTGGGAGACCACGGGCCGGACGTCGGCGGAGTCCCGCGACGCCGCCGGGACGACCCCGGACAGGCGGCGCCCACTGCCGTTGGAGTCGGGCACGAGCTTCTGGAACCCGACACCGTGCGGCAGGACGACCACCGGTGCGTTGAAGGGGGTGAGGTCGACGTTCTCGCTGGCGGTGATGATCAGGTCGTGGCCGGCCTTGACCGCTTCATCCCAGGTCACCTGGGGTGTCTCCAGGCGGCTCAGCAGTTCGGCGACGCCGCCGTGGAAGGCCGAGGTGTCGTCGAAGCAGAACCGGACGCGCAGCCGGACGTCGTCACGCAGGCAGTCGAGCGCTTCGAGGACGCGGATGGTCGAGGTGAACGTCCTCGCGATGACGAGCACGGTGCGGCAGTGGTGAAACGTCGACCACCTCCGGCTCTCCGGCTCTCCGGCTCTCCGGCTCTCCGGCTCTCCGGCTCTCCGGCTCTCCGGCTCTCCGGCTCTCCGGCTCTCCGGCTCTCCGGCTCTCCGGCTCTCCGGCTCTCCGGCTCTCCGGCTCTCCCCAAATAGTCACATCCTAGCCGTTCCGTCCGCGAATGTCCGTGCTGCGAGCGAGGTCATTGGTTGGCATCGTCGCAGACGGGGTCCTTCAGCGGGTCTCGGGCGGGCAGGGCGGTAGGGGAAGCTTAGCCGCCCGGGACGCCCGGCGACCGCGCCACCCTCCGGAGGGAACAGGCCCGCCCCCCATTCGACGGAGGAGGGACGGGAGGCTCCGGCTGCCACCGGCGCTTCGCCCCGGCTTCACGCCCGCGCCTGGCCGCCGATGTTTTCGCGGTCCATTCCCAGGGAAAGAATGTCGGTTCGTCGAATTTCGAATATGTAGTCCGCGATCGTACGAAACGTAATCCCACCGCCTCTTGCGGTGACTGTGGTGCACCATTATATTGACATTTCGCGCGATACCGACGAATTCTCCCGCGGTCGGTCGCATTCGCACTCGACTTCGGTCGCCACCGACGACAACGTGCGTGTGCGCAGCCGCCCGGACCCATCCCCCCGGCCATTTCCGATGACGCCATCAGGCCAGGTGGACCATGCCCCCGTCGATCGGAAGGTGCCGAACTCATGAGTGTGGCGGACAACGCGGGAACAGGCGACCGGGCCGTACCCCCCGGTGAGCGGCGGCGAAGACGACGGCGCCTCGTGCGCCGCCCGGCCGGCGCCCCCGGTACCGTGCGGGCATCGGCCCGCGGGGGGCCGTGGCGCAGAGCGGCGTCCCTGGCCGCGCGGGCCCTCGCCGGCGCCGTCGCGCTGGTCGTCGTCATGCCCCCGGCCATCGCCTGGGCCGCGCCGCCCCAGGCGCTGCCCGCCAGCTTCGCCGAACCCGACGGCACGTGGCAGCCGGCCTTCGACTACGACACCGACGGCTGCTACCCCACCCCGGCCATCGGCCCCGACGGCACCATCGCCGAAGGGCTGAACACCTCCGGTGCGCTCAACGGGAACTGCCGCGACCAGTCCGACCTCGACAACACCAACGCGTATTCGCGCTCGAAGTGCAACGCGAACGGGTGGTGCGCCTACATGTACGCCCTGTACTTCGAGAAGGACCAGGTCCTCCCGGGCTGCTGCGGACACCGGCACGACCTCGAACACGTCGTGGTGTGGGTGCGCGACGACCAGGCGCGGTACGTCTCCGCCTCGGCGCACGGCGACTACGACACCCGGCCCGCCTCTGAGCTCCGGTTCGAGGGGACCCACGCCAAGATCGTCTACCACAAGGACGGCGCGAGCACCCACGCCTTCCGGTTCGCCGCCGACCACGACGACCCGCCCGAGAACCACTACGGCGAGTGGCAGTATCCCGACCTGGTGAGCTGGAACAACTTCCCGGCCGGGATCCGCGACCGGCTGACCTCGGCCGACTTCGGCTCCGCCACGCTCGACCTGAAGGACGGCGTCTTCGAGAACGCCCTCGACCGCGCCAAGCCCGAGGGCATCGAGTTCGACCCCCGCGAATAGCCCACGCACGGTCCCCATCGTGCGCCACCGACAGCGGCGCCCGGCAGTCCTCCGGCCCACCGCCCGTTCCGGGCGGTGGGCCGTATCCGTGTGCGTGGGCGCCGGCCGGGTCGATGCCCTTCCTGCCGGTGACAAGGGCGACGTGCGCCGCGGTCGTGCGGCCGGAGGATATAGGACCGCTTTTCTTCTGTGCCGCGGATGATTCCGGTAAGGGGCGGACACCCGCGTTTCGGTCGACCTCCTCGAACGCCGACGAATTCGGCGATCGGCGACCGCGGGTGAACACACGGAATCCGCTGATCGCGCGCATCGGGAATCCCGGTGCGGCCGGTGCGGCAGCGCGCGGTGGGCGATCGGGGAATGCGGTGGATTCCCATCCGCATTCGCCGTGGGCGCCTGTGGCCGGGGGCGGAAGGGCGGTCCCCTTCGGTGGGTCGGGCCGGTGGCGGGGTCGCCGGCGGGCGCGGCCCATCCCGCCCAGAACGATCTAGTACACTTGTACATGTACGAACGTACTAGTACTTCCCGGCTTCGCTCACCACGGAGATGACCTGCATGTACCGTCCGATTCGCCATGTGATGGGTGCACAGTGAGTGCGCGGCGCGACCCCAGTGGGCGTCGGCAGGCCATCGTCGAGGCGGCCGCCGACCTGATCGTCGAGTCCGCCTCCACGGACCTGACCCACCGGCGCGTGGCCGAGCGCGCCCAGGTGCCGCTCGGCGCCACCACCTACTACTTCGCCACGCTGGCCGACCTGACGACGGCGGCCCTGCACCACTTGGCCGAACTCGCCGACGAGGCGCTGCGCGAGATGGAGGGGTACCTCGCCGCCGGCGGCGGCGCCCCCGCCGCAGTGGCCCGCTCGCTGTCCGACTACCTGGCCGACCCCCGGCGGGTTCAGGCCGACAGCGCGCTGTACTTCGCCGGCGCCCAGCACTCGGAACTGCGGCCACTGGCGCTGCGCTGGTTCGACGGGATGACCCGGATCCTGTCGGCCCACACCGACCCGGAGGCGGCGCGGGCCGTGGCGGTCTACGCGGACGGGGCGATGATGCACGCCCTCGTCCACGACGAACCGCTGGACATGGCCGCCATCACCCGCGCGGTGACCGCGCTGATGGGAGCGGCCCCCGCCGCATCGACCACACCTGGGAGAGACCGTTGAGCACGCGATCCCTCCCCCAGCCGCCCGCAGACGGGGCCGCCGCGTTCTCCGTCCGGCGCCGATGGGCGTCCCTGGCCGTCCTCTCGGCCAGCCTGCTGGTGGTCACCATGGACATGACCATCCTCAACGTGGCCCTGCCCGAACTGGCCGCCGATCTCCGGCCCACCGCCGAGCAGCAGCTGTGGATCGTGGACGTCTACTCCCTGGTGCTCGCCGGGCTGCTGGTCTCGATGAGCACGCTCGGCGACCGCTGGGGCCGCAAGAAGCTGCTGCTGGCCGGGTTCGCCGTGTTCGGCGGCGCGTCCCTGCTGGTGCTCGCCGCCGACAGCCCGGCGGTGGTCATCGCCGTGCGCGCCCTGCTGGGGGTCGGCGGGGCGATGGTCATGCCCGCGACGCTGTCGATGATCCGCACCGTGTTCAGCGACCCCGCCGAGCGCGCCACCGCCCTGGCGGTGTGGGCGGCCGTGTCCTCCCTGGGCGCGGCCGTGGGCCCCATCGTCGGCGGCCTCCTGCTGGAGTACTCCTCCTGGCACGCGGGGTTCCTGGTCAACGTGCCCCTCATGCTCGCGGCCCTGGTGGCGGGCGCCGTCCTGCTGCCCGACGCCCGCGACCCGAACCCGGGCCGCTGGGACGTGCCCGCCGTCGTGGCGTCGATCGTGGGGATGACCGCCCTGGTGTGGTCGATCAAGCGGTTCGCCAAGGCCGGGATCGCCGACGCGGCCGCGATCGCCGTCCTGGCCCTCGCCTTGGCGGTGCTGGTGTGGTTCGTGCTGCGGTGCCTGCGGCGCCCCGACCCGCTGCTGGACGTCCGGCTGTTCACCCGCGCGCCCTTCACAGCGGGCTCGCTGACGGCGATGGCGTCGATGTTCGCGATGGCGGCGCTGCTCCTTCTCGTCGCGCAGTGGCTCCAGCTCGTCGAGGGGCACTCCCCGCTGAGCGCGGGGGTCCACCTGCTGCCGATGGCCGTCGCCGCGGTCGTCGTCAGTCCGATGGCCCCCGCTCTGGCGCGGCTCGTGGGTGCCCGCACCGTCCTGGCCGGCGGCCTGGCCGTCGCGGCCGTGGGCTTCCTGCTGCTGTTCGCCGCCCCGGGGGAGCTGACCTACCCGGTGGTCCTCGTGGCGCTCGCGCTGCTGGGGGGCGGGTCGGGGTCACTGGCGATCGCGTCGGCCATCATCATGTCGGGCACCCCGCCGGAGAAGGCGGGCAACGCGGCGGCCATCGAGGAGACCTCCTACGACCTCGGGAACGTTCTCGGCGTGGCCGTCCTGGGCAGCTTCGCGGCGGCGGCCTACCGGTCCGTCCTGGGTCCGGACCTCCTCGTCGGGGACCATCTCCTGACCGAGGAGGACACCTACCGGGTCCACGAGTCCCTGGGCGGCGCCCTGGGCTTCGCCCGGGAGATCGGCTCGCCGGAGCTGGCCGGTATCGCCCGGCAGGCGTTCACCGAATCCCTCGCCCGGATGGGACTGGTGGGCGGGGTGGTCCTGCTGGCGACGGCCGCGGTGGTGTTCGTCCTGATCCCGAAATCGCTGGACCTGAACGAGCAGCAGCACTGACCGCCGCGCTCGGCGACCGCCCGCCAGGGCGGGCGGGCGATCCGGGCGGCCCGCGGTACAGCGGGCCGCCTCCGCGGCGGTGGGGAGCCCAGAGGCCCCGCCCCGGCCGCCGGCCGCCGACGGGCGCCTGTCACCCGCGCTCGCGAGCGTGGGCGCCGGGGGTGTGGCCGAAGGCGCGGCGGAAGACGTCGATGAAGGCGCTGGTGGAGGACCAGCCGCAGCGGTGGGCCACCGCGGTCACCGGCATGCCGTCGGCGAGCATCCGCAGCGCGTGGTACAGGCGCAGCTGGGTGCGCCACTGCGGGTAGGTCATGCCGAGCTCGGAGCGGAAGAGGCGGGTGAGGGTGCGCTCGCCGGCGCCGGCCTCCGCTCCGAGGGCGGCGAGCGTGCGGCCGTCGGCGGGGTCGCGGTGCAGGGCCGCGCACACCGCCGCCAGCCGGGGGTCGGCGGGGGCGGGGAGCTGGCCCGGCTGCTGGGGGGAGGCCCGCAGCTGGTCGAGCAGGACGGCGCGCATCCTCCCGCGCTCGGGGCAGTCGTCGCGCGGACCGCGGGTGTAGGCGATGATCAGCTCGCGCAGCAGCGGCCCGACCGCCAGCACCGTCGGCATGTCCAGGCCGAGCGGGTTCTCGGTCGCGGGCAGGCCGAGCGTGTGCATGTCGAGATTGCCGTGGGCGCGGGGGGCGTGGACGGTGCCGGCCGGAACCCAGATGGCGCGGGTCCCCGGTGCGAACCAGGTTCCGGCCTCCGTGGTGACGGACAGCACGCCGGAACCCGCGTAGACGATCTGGTGGTCGTCGTGGCGGTGGGCGTCGACGACCTCCCCGGCCGCCAGCGACCTGCTGTGGGTGGGGGCGACGGGCAGATGGCGGATATCCGGCATATTTTGGCACTTTATCGGAAGCACGACACCATATGCCCGGAGGACGATCGGGGACATGCCGAATCACCAGCCCGCCGTCCGGCGCGGACTCATCATCCTGCTGTCGCTCGGCCACGCCTGCGTGGACGTGTACCAGGGTGCGGTGGCCGCGCTCGTGCCGTTCTTCGTCGCCGAGCGCGCCTACACCTACGCCGCCGCGGCCGGTCTCGTCCTGGCCGCCTCCCTGCTCTCCTCGGTCGTGCAGCCGCTGTTCGGCGCGCTGACCGACCGGCGGCCGATGCCCTGGCTGCTGCCGGTGAGCACGGTCGTCGGCGGGGCCGGAGTCGCTCTCAGCGGTGTCGCCGGCTCCTACCCGCTGACCCTCGCGGCCATCGCGCTGTCCGGGCTCGGCGTCGCGGCCTTCCACCCCGAGTCCGCCCGGGTGGCGCGCGCGGCGAGCGGGGGCAGCCATACGGCGATGGGGTGGTACTCCCTCGGGGGCAACATCGGCTTCGCGACCGCGCCGCTCATGGTCGCCGCGGTCGTCGCAACGGGCGGCCTGCACGCATCCCCCCTGCTGGTCGTGCCCGCTCTGGCGGGCGGCGCGCTGTGTCTGGCGGCCGTGCGCGCCACGGCGCGACCCGGGTACGCGGCCTCCCGGTCCGCTGGTCCGCGGGCCGCCGACGACTGGACCTCGTTCGTCCGGCTGTCGGGGGCCATCGTGTGCCGTTCGATCGTGTTCGTCGGCCTGAGCGCGTTCATCGCCCTGCACGTCCGCCAGCAGGCCGGCGGCGGTGAGCTCGCGGGGACCGCCGCCCTGTCCGTCCTATACCTCGGCGGTGCGGTGGGGACCGTTCTCGGGGGCGCGCTGGCCACCCGCTGGGACCGGATCACGGTGGTGCGCTGGTCCTACGCCGCCACGGTCCTGGCCGTCGCCGGGGTGGTGTTCGTTCCCGGGCCGCTCGTCTACGCCTTCGTGGCTCTGGCGTCGGCGGGGCTGTACGTCCCGTTCTCGCTGCACGTCACCCTCGGGCAGGACTACCTGCCGCGCCGGGCCGGCACCGCGGCGGGCGTGACGCTGGGCCTGACCGTCAGCATCGGCGGCGTGGCCGCGCCCCTCATCGGGGCCGCCGCCGACGCGAGCTCGCTGCAAACGGCGCTCGCCCCGCTGATCGCGCTGCCCGCTCTGGGCCTGCTCCTCCTGCGGTCCCTGCGCGAGCCCGCCCTCCCCGGCCTCGGAGGCGTCGCCGCCGAACACGGGTCCGCCCGCCCCTAGGCCGTGGCCGACGGCGGGAGCCGGCCGCAGCGCCGCCGCTCTGACACGCCGGCCGGACGCGCCCCCAGCGGGTCGCTCCTCTGCGGTGGCCCGCCGCAGGCGATCAAGGCACTCCTCTTTGCCGGTGCGCCGCTGAGCAGGGGCGGCCGGCTGGAGGCGCCCGGAAACACCCCCTTTACATCTGCTGTGGGCCGTGCCACACTCCATGGGGCGATAGTTCATATCATTCTATGAGAATCGATCTCATGAATTTGATCCCTTTGGAGGTTCCATGGGCGGCACCCCGCGTGTCCTGGTCACGGCGCAGTTCCTGCGCGAGGGCGACGACGTCGACCGGTACCTCCGCGACCAGGGGTGCGAGGTCGTCCACAGCCAGTGGAGCGGCCCCCGCCGGGCGGGTGAGCTGGAGGCCCTGCTCGCCGACGTCGACGGCGTCGTCGCCGCGGGTGACGCCTACACGGCGGACGTCCTCGACGCCGCGCCCCGGCTGCGCGTCATCGCCCGCTGCGGAGTCGGCTACGACTCGATCGACGTCGAGGCGGCCACGGCCCGCGGGATCGCGGTGTGCAACATGCCCGGGGTCAACCGCATCAGCGTCGCCGAGATGACGATCGCGCTCCTGCTGCTCTGCGCCCGGCACATCCCCGCCAACCTCGCCGACGTGGCCGCCGGCAACTGGCGGCGCATCCAGGGCCGCGAACTCCACGGGGCGACGCTCGGGCTGATCGGCGCCGGGGCCATCGGCAAGGCGGTCGCCGAGCGCGCCGCGGCCTTCGGCATGCGGCTGATCGCCCACGACCCCTACCCCGACCACGAGTTCGCCGCCCGCACCGGCCTGACGTTCACCACGGCGGAGGAGGTGCTGGCCACGAGCGACTTCCTGAGCCTGCACCTGTTCCTCAACGACGCCAACCGCCACTGGCTCAACGCGGAGCGGCTCGCGCTGATGAAGCCGACCGCCTACGTCGTCAACACCTCCCGGGGCCCCGTCGTCGACGAGACCGCGCTGGCCGCCGCCCTGCGGGACGGCACCATCGCGGGGGCCGGCCTGGACGTGGTCGAGGTCGAGCCCATGCGCGCGGACAACCCCCTGCGCGGGCTGCCCAACTGCCACATCACCCCGCACCTGGGCGGGACCACCGACCAGGCCCGCGCGCGCAGCGGCATCGGAGCCGCCCGCAACGTCGTCAGCGTCCTCAAGGGCGAGACCCCCGACGGCCTCGTCAACCCCGGCGCGCTCGCCTCCCGCTGACACCGGGCACCCGCCCCGCCGCCACCCGCACACCCCGCCCGGCGTGCCCGTTCCACCGGCGCGCCCGCCCCCACCGCATCCGGCCCCCGCCGGAGCCCTCCGGCCCTGCCCCGCCGATCCCCATTCACCCGTACGGCCACCCCCGGGTGGCGAGAGTAAGGAGGCGGTCATGGGAATCGCCGTGTGGGCGCTCATCGCCTACATCACCACCATCGTCATCTGGAACGCGGTGCTGAAACGCAGCATCGGCGAGGCGATGATCGTCGGCTTCGCCGTCGTCTGCGCGTTCGGCGGCACCCGGTTCCTGGACCTGGCCGCGGCCGGAGCGGCCGAGGCCGTGAGCCAGGACATCGTGTTCGCCGCGCTCTCCTTCACCTTCATCGGCTTCCTGCTGCAGCAGACCGGCCTGATCGACCGGCAGGTCGACATGCTCAACTCGCTCCTCGGCCGGGTGAAGGGCGGGGCCGGCTACGTCGCCACCGCCGGGTCCGCCCTGTTCGGCAGCGTCGCCCACTCCGGCTCCGCCAACGCCGCCACCATGGGGTCCGTCGTCATCCCCTGGATGAAGCGGTCCAACTGGGAGCCCCGGGTGGCGGCCACCGTCGTCGCGGGCAACGCCGGCAACGGCACCGTCATCCCGCCCAGCGCCTCCTTCTTCATCCTGGTCGGGTCGGCCTCGGTCGCCCCGTTCGTCGACGTCGACGAACTCCTGCTCGCGATGTTCGCCGCCGCGGCGTGGTGCGTGCTGTGGCGGATGGTCAACGTCTTCATCTTCGTGCGCCGGTACCGGATCGACCGGGTCGCCGCCGAGGACATCCGGCCCTTCGCCGCGACCTTCCGCAGCGGGTGGACCTCCCTGCTGGTGTTCCTCGGCATCGCCATCCCGGTGGCGCTCACCTTCGGCCCCGGCGGCGAAGCGCTCACCGGTGCGATGGGGGAGGCCGCGGTCGAGGCCGTCAGCATCCTCATCTGGATGCCGGTGCTGCTGGGCGCCTTCGCGCTCGCGCTGGGATGGCGAAGGCTGCCGCGCACCGCGGCCGGCTGGTCCCGGTTCATCGGCGACACCGCACCCCGCTACAAGGACGTCGGCGCCACCCTCGTCTTCGCGTTCGCCGGCGGCGGCGCGCTGACCGGACTCGGGCTCTCCGAACAGCTCACATCCTCGCTCAACGGGCTCGACGCCCCCGCGCCGGTCGCCGCGCTGATCGTCGGCGTCATCGTGATCGTGATCGCCGGCCCGCTCAGCTCCACGGCCACCATCGCCACGGTGGGCGGCGTGGCGTTCTCGGTCCTCGTGGCGGCCGGCGTGGATCCGATCCTCGCCGCCTGCGCGATCCTCGTGTTCGCCTCCACCGAGGGGGCGTCTCCGCCGGGAGCGTCGGCGATCTATATCGCGACCTCCATCGCCCAGGTCAACCCGGTCAAGACGTTCGTCCCCCTGATCTGGTTCTACGTGGTGCCCTTCCTGTTCATCGGGGCCGCCATCGCCCTCGGCCTGCTGCCCGTCCCGGCGTGAGCGCCGCCGACCACCTCAAGGAGTCACCGTGTCCGAAACCCCGAACACCGACGGCGCGGACGCCGCGCCCGCCTCTCCGCGCGCCCGAGTGGCCGCCGCCCTGGAGGCCCTCTTCAAGGTCCTGCTGCTCGCCATGTTCGCGCTGGGAACGGTCACCGTTCTCGTGCAGGCGGCGGGGCTGGTCGCCGTCTCACCGGCGGTGGTGACCGGCGTGTCCGCCGCGCTCGACCCCTACACGTTCGGGATCGCGGCCGCGCTCGGCGTCGTCACGCTGCTGCTCGCCTACGCCAAGGGGTGGTCATCGGCGGAGTGACGCCCGCGCCAGGGGGCCCGCGCCACCGAAGTCGCACGGTTCGCTCATTACTCTCATTGTCTGAGAAGACGTGCCGTCCGATGACAGTGAGAGAGCAACCATGTCGCCCGATCAGCCGGCCTCGACGATGCGGTCCCTGGAGCGCGCCTTCGACGTGCTCGACGTCCTGACCCGAGGCCCGGTGCCGATGCGGCTCTCGGAGATCGCCCGCCGCGCCGGCCTGCACATCGCAACCACCCAGCGCATCCTCACCGTATTGGAGGGGCGCGGCTAC
This sequence comes from Nocardiopsis mangrovi, assembly GCF_042653925.1. NCBI lineage: Bacteria > Bacillati > Actinomycetota > Actinomycetes > Streptosporangiales > Nocardiopsidaceae > Nocardiopsis > Nocardiopsis mangrovi. The sequence continues at coordinate 36,296 of NZ_JBHSFQ010000030.1, read as the reverse complement.
GCCGAGAAGTCCGAACTCGGCTACCGCGTGGGCCTGACCCCGCTGTTCCCCGCACACTCCTACCTCACCAACAACCCCCTCAGCGCGGCGGCGGCGACGGTCCTCCAGGAGCTGGCCACCGCCACCGGGCTGACCGCGTCGCTGTTCGTGCGCTCCGGCCGGGACCGCGTCGTCATCAGCCGCGTGCCGGGCGCCCGGGTCCTGCGCTACCAGCTGCCCATCGGCGAGCGCATGCCCCTGCACGCCGGGGCGGGCAAGGTGCTCGCCGCGGACATGGACCAGGCCGACCTCGACGACCTGCTCACGGCAACCGGCACCATCACCCGCGTCACCGGGGAGGTGATCACCCACGAGCGCCTGCACGAAGAACTCGCCCGGATCCGCCGGGACGGCTACTCGGTGTCGGTCAACGAACGCGCCATCGGCGTCACCTCCGTCGCCGCCCCGGTCAACGATGCGGCCGGGCGCGCGGTCGCCGCCGCCGCCGTCACCGGCCTCAGCGAAGAGGTCCCCGAAGAACGGTTCCACCCCCTCGTGGCGGAGGTGCAACGCGCCGCCGACGCCATCACCCGACGCCTCATCTGACCGCGCGGTCCGGGGCGTCCGCACCGAAACGGAGAACGACCGCGATGACCACCACCGACTCACCCGCCCTGGAACGCCTGTCGCGCCTGCCCGTCGCCAACATCGGCGACGCCATGGAACGGCTCAACGTCTGCCACTCCGCCGTGCGGTCCACCTGGGAGGGCGCCCGCCTGGCCGGTCCCGCCCTGACCGTTCTCACCCGCCCGGGTGACAACCTCTACGTCCACCGCGCCATCGAGGCCGTGCGGCCGGGGCAGGTCATCGTGGTCGCGGGCGGCGGCGACGAGACCCGCGCGCTGATCGGCGAGCTCATCGCCGGCCGCGCCAAGGCCGCCGGATGCGCGGGCTTCGTGCTCGACGGCGCGGTCCGCGACGTCGCCGTCATCCGCGCCCTCGGGATGCCGGTCTTCGCCCGCGCCGTGACACCGGCCGGCCCCTACAAGAACGGCCCCGGCGCCCTCGACGTCCCCGTGGCCATCGGCGGCGTGGTCGTCTCCCCGGGCGACTACGTCCTCGGCGACGACGACGGGGTCGCCGTGGTCACCCCGGCCACCGCCACCGACATCGCCGAGAAGGCCGAGGCCAAGAACGCCCAAGAGGACGCCGCCCGCGCCGCCATCGCCGAAGCCCTGGGGGAGCCCTTCCCCACGGGGTGACCCACGCGGCCGGCCGGCCCCGCCGATCCCCGGCCCGGCCGGCCGTTCCGGTTGCGCGGTTCGAGACCTGTTCCGGAGCCCGTCGATTTGGCATGGTGGAGGGACTGCTCCTCGTCCCCCCGGGAGGCGCTGTGCGTGGTGTGGGTTCGCGGCAGGATGGGCTTGATCCTGTCGAGGCCGCTTCCGTCGATGAGTTGCGCGCGCTCCAAGCGGAGCGGTTGCGGTGGTCGGTGCGGCATGCCCATGGCAATGTCGCGCACTACCGGTCCGTGTTCGACGCCGCCGGGGTGCGGCCCGAGGACGTCGTGGAGCTGTCGGACCTGGGCCGGCTGCCGTTCACCACAAAGGGCGACCTGCGGGCGAACCACCCCTTCGGGATGTTCGCCGTGCCCCGGGAACAGGTGGTGCGGGTGCACGCGTCTTCAGGGACCACGGGGACGCCCACGGTGGTCGGCTATACCCGCGGCGACCTGGAGACGTGGGGCGACGTGATGGCCCGGAGCATCCGCGCCGCAGGAGGGCGCGCCGGGGACACCGTGCACAACGCCTACGGCTACGGCCTGTTCACCGGCGGACTCGGCGCCCACTACGGGGCCGAGAGGCTGGGCTGCACCGTCGTGCCGGCCTCGGGCGGGATGTCGGAGCGGCAGGTGCGGCTGATCGACGACCTTCGGCCCGACGTCATCATGGCCACCCCCTCGTACATGCTCGCTCTGGTCGACGAGATGGAGCGGCAGGGCATCGACCCGCGGTCGACCTCGTTGCGCGCCGGGATCTTCGGCGCGGAGCCCTGGACCGAGGCGATGCGCGGGGAGATGGAGCGACGGCTCGACATGCACGCCGTCGACATCTACGGCCTCTCGGAGGTCATCGGCCCGGGCGTGGCGAGCGAGTGCGTGGAGACCAAGGACGGCCTGCACGTGTGGGAGGACCACTTCTACCCCGAGATCATCGACCCCCTCACCGGCGAGGTCCTGCCCGACGGCGAACACGGCGAGCTGGTGCTCACCTCGCTGACCAAGCAGGCGATGCCGGTGATCCGCTACCGGACCGGCGATCTGACCCGGCTGCTACCGGGCACCGCGCGCACCATGCGCCGCATCGAGCGGATCACCGGCCGCACCGACGACATGATCATCCTGCGCGGCGTGAACCTGTTCCCGACCCAGATCGAAGAGCTGATCCTGCGCATGCCGGACCTGTCGCCGCACTTCCAGTGCGTGCTCGCCCGTACCGGCAGCCTGGACTCGCTGACGGTCCGCGTCGAACGCCGCGCCGCGGTGACGGCGGAGGGCGCGGCGCAGGCGGGCACCCTGCTCAAACGCCGGGTGAAGGACGCGATCGGGGTGAGCGTCGGCGTCGACGTGGTCGCCCCCGGCGCCGTGGAGCGGTCCGCGGGAAAGATGCGCCGCATCGTGGACGACCGCCCCGGACGCTGATCTCGGTGGCCGTGGACGGTGTTTCCCGTCCAGGGGAGGGCGGACGGACGCGCGACGGCCGGAACCGGCCCGGGTCCGGCCCCCTCACGGCTGGGGCCCGGCCCCTTCACGGGCCGGGAACGGGCCGCCGGTCGGTCGGTCCGGTGCACGGCGGTTCCCGGCGGCGTGGCCCGCGGCGATCCTTGGCCGGCGTGGCCCGCCGGGTCAGTCTGAACGGGTCTTGGCGACGAGTGTGAGGACGTCGTAGGTGGCCACGGGTTCGCCCGCGCCGTTGGCGACCACGGCGTCCCAGCGGACCTCGCCGTAGTCGGCGCTGATGCGCGGGGTGATCTGCTTGACGGTGAGCGTGACGTCGATCGTGTCGCCCGCCTTGACCGGGGTCAGGAAGCGCAGGCCGTCGACCCCGAAGTTCGCCAGCACCGGGCCGGGGGCGGGGTCGACGAACAGCCCGGCGGCCAGGGACACCACCAGGTAGCCGTGCGCGACGATCCCGCCGAACAGCGGGTTGGCCGCCGCCGCAACGGGATCGGTGTGCGCGTAGAAGGTGTCGCCGGTGAACTCGGCGAAGTGCTCGATGTCGGCGAGCGTGACCTCGCGTGCCGCGGATCGGACGGTATCGCCGATCCGCAGCTCGGCGAGGCTCTTGCGGAACGGGTGCTCGTCGTCGGGCAGCCGGGCGGCGCCGGCGGTCCACCGCCCGGTGATGGCGGTGAGCAGGTCGGGCGAGGCCTGGATCGCCGTGCGCTGCATGTGGTGGAGGACGCCGCGGATGCCGCCGAGCTCCTCGCCGCCGCCGGCCCGGCCCGGCCCTCCGTGCACGAGGGTCGGCAGGGGCGAGCCGTGCCCGGTGGACTCCGGTGCGGCGTCGCGGTCCAGGACCAGGATGCGCCCGTGCCAGGGCGCGAGGCCGAGCACGACCGTGCGCGCGATGTCGGGGTCGCGGGTGACGACGGAGCCGGCCAGGCTGCCCTTGCCGCGGGCGGCGAGCGCGACGGCTTCATCCGCGGTCCGGTAGGTGAGCAGGGTGCTGACGGGGCCGAACGGTTCGACCTCGTGCGGCTCGGGCGCGTCGGAGCCGGCGCGCAGCAGGATCGGCGACATGAAGGCGCCCTTGGCGGAGTCGGCGTCGATCGCGTCGACGGAGTCGGGGTCGCCGAAGACGATCTCGGCCGAGGCGCGCAGCGCCCGCACGGCCGTGCGCACTTCGTCGCGCTGGCCCAGGCCCGCCAGCGCGCCCATGCGGACGTCGGGGTTGCGCGGGTCGCCGACGGTGACGGCGGCGAGCCGCGCCGCGATGGCCTCGGCGACCCGGTCGGCGATGCCCGCCGGGACGATCGTGCGGCGGATCGCGGTGCACTTCTGGCCGGCCTTGACGGTCATCTCCGTGACGACGCCCTTGACGAACAGGGCGAACTCGGGGTCGTCGGGGCCGACATCGGGTCCGAGGATGGAGCAGTTCAGGGAGTCGGCCTCGACCCCGAGGCGGACGCCGCGGTCGAGGACGGCGGGGTGCCGGCGCAGGGCGGAACCGGTGGCGGCCGAGCCGGTGAACGCCACCGAGTCCTGCGGGCCGAGGACGTCGAGCAGCCCCTGCGGACCGCCGGACAGCAGTTGCAGGGTGCCCTCGGGCAGGATGCCGGACGCGATGACGCGCCGGACGACGGCCTCGGCCAGGTAGGCGGACTGCCCGGCGGGCTTGACGATGGTCGGCAGCCCCGCGAGGAAGGCGGGGGCGAGCTTCTCGAGCATGCCCCACACGGGGAAGTTGAAGGCGTTGATCTGCACGGCGATGCCGGGGCGGGACGTGTGGACGTGCTGGCCGACGAAGACGCCGGTGCGGCCGAGCCGCTCCAGGCCGCCGTCGAGGACGACGGTGTCGTTGGGCAGCTCCCGGAGCCCCTTGCTCGCGTAGCTGAAGAGGGTGCCGAAGCCGCCGTCGATGTCGATCTGGGAGTCGCGGAGTGTCGCGCCGGTGCGCGCCGAGAGCGCGTACAGCTCGTCCTTGTCGGCCGAGAGGTGCTTGGCCAGCCGCTTGAGCAGGCTCGCCCGCTCGTGGAAGGTCAGCGCGCGCAGGGCGGGGCCGCCGACGTTGCGGGCGTGGGCGGCCATGGCGTCGAGGTCGAGGCCGGTCGAGGAGATCCGGGCGACTTCGTCGCCGGTGGCGGCGTCGAGCAGCGGCGCGCCGTCGTCGGCGGCACGGAACCACGACCCCGCGGCATAGCTCTCAAGCAGTGCGCTCATCGGCTGTGTTCCCCGTTCCCTTCATTGCGCGACCGGCTGACGCGTGCCAGACTATTACAGACCGTTCGGTCAGTAAATCGGTCGCGCAGGGCTTTCCGTGGGGAGGGGACATGGCGCAGCCACCCGAGGTGGCCGAGGATCCGCTGCTCACATCGTTCGAGGACACCATCCGCCGCAACGACCGCATCGAACCGCGCGACTGGATGCCCGACGCCTACCGCAGGACGCTGGTACGCCAGGTCGCCCAGCACGCCCACTCCGAGATCATCGGCATGCAGCCCGAGGGCCACTGGATCGGCCGCGCCCCGTCGCTGCGGCGCAAGGCCATCCTGCTGGCGAAGGTCCAGGACGAAGCCGGGCACGGGCTGTACCTGTACTCGGCGTGCGAGACGCTGGGGGTCGCCCGGGCCGACCTCATGCGCAAGCTGATCGACGGGCGGCAGAAGTACTCCTCGATCTTCAACTACCCCGCCCTGACCTACGCCGATGTCGGCACGATCGGCTGGCTGGTCGACGGCGCGGCCATCTGCAACCAGGTCCCGCTGTGCCGCACCTCCTACGGCCCCTACGGGCGGGCCATGATCCGCATCTGCAAGGAGGAGTCGTTCCACCAGCGCCAGGGCTACGAACTGCTCGCCACGATGATGCGCGGCACCGATGAGCAGCGCGCCATGGTGCAGGAGTCGGTCGACCGGTTCTGGTGGCCGTCGCTGATGATGTTCGGCCCGCCCGACGCGGAGTCCCCCAACACCGCGCAGTCCATGGCCTGGAACATCAAGCGCAACACCAACGACGACCTCCGGCAGCGCTTCGTCGACATGACGGTCCCGCAGGCCGAGGCGCTCGGCGTCACGCCGCCCGACCCCGATCTGCGCTGGAACGAGGAGCGCGGGTCCTACGACTTCGGCGAGCCCGACTGGGCGGAGTTCAAGGCGGTCCTGCGCGGCGACGGGCCGCGCAACGCGCAGCGCCTGGCACACCGCCGCCGCGCGTGGGAGGAGGGCGCGTGGGTGCGCGACGCCGCCATGGCGTTCGCCCGGCGCGGCCCGCGGCCCGAGGAGGACGGCCGATGAGCGCCGGCGGCGCGGTCGACGGCGAATGGCCGCTGTACGAGGTGTTCGTCCGCGGCAAGCGCGGCCTGAACCACGTGCACGTCGGCTCCCTGCACGCCGCCGACGACGAGATGGCGGTGCGCCGCGCGCGCGACGTCTACACCCGGCGCAACGAGGGCGTCAGCATCTGGGTGGTGCGCGCCGGCGACATCACGGCCTCCAGCCCGGACGAGAAGGACCCCCTGTTCGCACCCAGCGGCGACAAGGTCTACCGCCACCCCACGTTCTACGAGATCCCCGACGACGTCCCCCACATGTGAGGACCCCGATGGCTGAAGAAGCGGGCCGCGGCTCCGTCTACGACGGGCTGCTCGGCGGCGACCCGTCCCGGTGGGCCTTCGGCACCGACTTCGAGGACCCCCTCGCGGGTGTCGACACCACCGTCCCCGACGGCGTCGACCCGCGGCGGCTGGGGGCGTACTGCCTCATGCTGGGCGACGACGCGCTCGTGCTGTCCCAGCGCCTCGGGGAGTGGACGGGCAGCGCCCCCGACCTCGAAGACGACATCGCCCTGGCCAACATCGCCCTCGACCTGCTGGGCCAGGCGCGGCTGCTCTTGGCGCGTGCGGCCGCCGCCGACCCCTCGCTGGTCCCGGAACTGCCGGCGGGCTCGCCCGTCCCGCCCGAGGACGCCCTGGCGTTCTTCCGGGCCGAAGGGGAGTTCCGCAACGTGTGGCTGGCCGAGGCCGAGAACGGCGACTTCGGCGCCACCACCGCGCGGCTGCTGGTGTTCTCGGCCTGGCGGCTCGCGCTGTTCCAGCGGCTCCGCGACAGCCGCGACAGCGTGCTGTCGGCCGTCGCGGCCAAGGGCGTCAAGGAGCTCGCCTACCACCGCGACTACGCCGGCCGCTGGTTCGTGACCCTCGCCCGGGGCACCGGCGAGTCCCGCCGCCGGGTGGCAGCGGGCCTGGCCGGCGTGTGGCCCCTCCGCGGCGAGCTGTTCGCCGGCCACGCCGTGGAGCGCGCCGCCGCCGATTCCGGCGTCGGTGTCGATCCGGCGCACGTCGCGGCGGAGGTCGACACGGTACTCGACCAGGTCTTCGCGGCGAGCGGGGTGGGGCGCCCGCCCGCTGCCGCGCCCGCCGGCGCGGACGGCGCGCGCGGCCGCGACGGCGCGCACACCGCCGCGTTCGCCCCGATGCTGGCCGACATGCAGGGCGTGGCGCGGGCCCACCCCCTGGGGCGGTGGTGAGCGCCATGGCGGACGGTACCGCGACCCGCTCGGGCCTCCTGGACACCGCGCGCCGCGCCGCGGAATCGGTGGCCGACCCGGAGATGCCGATGCTGACACTGGCCGACCTGGGCGTGTTGCGCGGCGTCGACCTCGCCGGCGACGGCACGGTGACCGCCACCATCACGCCCACCTACTCCGGGTGCCCGGCCATGGCCGCCATGCGCGACGACCTCGTCGCCCGGCTGCGCGACCACGGGTTCCCCGCGGTCCGGGTGCGCGTCAGCCTCCACCCGGCCTGGTCGAGCGACTGGATCACGCCGCGCGGCCGGCGGGCGCTCGCCGAACACGGGCTCTCCGCCCCCGGCCCCGCACCGCACCGCGGCGGCCCCGTCCCGCTCACCCTGCTGCCCGTGCGGCGCGACCTCGCGTGCCCGCGGTGCGGTGCGCGCGACACCGAGCCGGTGTCGGAGTTCGGCCCCACCGCCTGCACGGCGCTCTACCGCTGCGCGTCCTGCCTCGAACCGTTCCAGCACGTCAAGGAGGTCTGACCGACCGTGCCCCCGACGACCTCCCCGCCGGCCCGCCGGACCCGTGCCGCGTTCCACACGCTCACCGTCGCGTCGGTGGACCGCCTGACCGACGACGCGGTGGCCGTCGGGTTCGACGTCCCCGCCGGGCTGCGCGACGCGTTCGCCTTCCGGGCCGGCCAGTCGCTCACGCTGCGCCGCGTCGTCGACGGGCGCGAGCACCGCCGTTCGTACTCCATCTGCGCCGCCGTCGGCGACCGGCCGCGCATCGGCGTCCGCGAGATCCCCGGCGGCCTCTTCTCCACGTGGCTCGCGCACGACGTGCGGCCGGGCGACCGGATCGACGTCGGGACCCCCACCGGCGCCATGTGCGCCGACCCCTCCGCCGGCGGGCGCCACCTGTGCGTCGCCGCCGGATCCGGTATCACGCCCCTGCTCTCCATCGCGTCGAGCGTCCTGGCGCACCCCGCGGCCCGCATGACGCTGCTCTACGGCAACCGCACGGCCGGGTCGGTGATGTTCGCCGAGGAGCTGGCCGACCTGAAGAACCGGTACGGGCCGCGGTTCGACCTCGTGCACGTGCTCTCGCGGGAGCCGCGCGACGTCGAGCTGTTCTCCGGGCGGCTCGACACCGGCCGGCTGCGCCGGCTGCTGACCGCGCTCGTGCCGCTGGGGTCGCTCGACCACGTCTGGCTGTGCGGCCCCTTCGGCATGATCACCGGTGCCCGCGAGGTCCTGGCGGAACTGGGCGTGGCGCCCGGCCGCGTCCACGCCGAGCTGTTCTTCGTCGACGAGCCGCCGCCGGAGCCGCACCGCGCCGACCCGGTCGCGGCCGGCGACACCAGCGACGTCACGATCGTCCTCGACGGCCGCACGACCACAGCGCCGCTGCCGCGGGGCCGCAGCATCCTCGACGGCGCGCAGGCCGTCCGCGGCGACCTGCCGTTCGCCTGCAAGGGCGGGGTGTGCGGCACCTGCCGGGCGCGGCTGGTCGCGGGCGAGGCCGGCATGCGGCGCAACTACGCGCTCGACGCGTCCGAACTCGCCCAGGGGTTCATCCTGACCTGCCAGGCGTCGGCCGCGAGCGACGCCGTCACCGTGGACTTCGACGCCTGACGCCTGACGTCCGGCGCCTACCTCGCCTCCGGCCGAGCCAGCCCTTCGAACGCCAGCGACGCGATGGCCGACGCCAGCACCGGCGCGTCGACGGGACCCCCGGGGCGGTACCACTCGGTCAGCGAGTTCACCATGCCGAACAGGAGCCGGCTGATGAGATCGGGGTCGATGTCGGCGCGCAGCGCGCCTTCGTCGACGGCCCCCTGGACCAGGCCCGCCAGTTTCTCGTCGATGGCGCGCCGGCGCTCCAGCGCCGCCAGCTCGACCTCGCTGTTGCCGCGTACCCGCAGCAGCAGCGTGACGGCCGGCAGGTGCGCCACCAGGATCTCGACCGACTGCCGGACGACCGTCTGGAGGCGGGTGTAGGCGCTCTCCCCGGCGGTGTCGGCGACCGCGGAGTCGACGGCCGCGCTCAAGCCGTCCAGGGCCTCGTCGAGCGCGGCGGCGAGCAGGTGCTCCTTGCCGGGCACGTGGTGGTAGATCGCCGACTTGCTCAGGCCGAGGTCCTTGGCGAGGTCGCCCATGCTCGTCCCGTCGTAGCCCTGGCGGTTGAACAGCTCGATCGCGCGCCGCAGGACGGTCGCCTGGTCGTAGCCGGGACGGCCGCGGCGGACCGCCGCCTCCCCGGTTCCCCCCTCCGCCATGCGTCCAGAATCTCACAGCGGCGGGGCACCCCGTGGTGCCGCCACTGGCGGCGTTCCTATGATGATCTTCCCCCGGCCCCGTCCCGGGGAGAGCGGAGGGTGACGTGGAGCACGAACGCGATGCCGTCGGCCTGGTGCGGGCGCTCATCGCCCTGGACACGGTCGCGGCCGGCGAGGGCGCGGCGGCGGCGCTGACCGCCGGCGTGCTGGAGGACGCAGGGCTGTCCACCCGCATGGTGGGCTGGGAACAGGGCCGCGAGCAGGTGGTCGCCGTCACTCCCGAGGAGGCCGGGGCGCCGCCGCTGACCTTCACCGGCCACCTCGACACCGTCCCGGCCGACGCCCGTGACTGGCACGGGGATCCGTGGCGTGCCGAGACCGACGGCGACCACCTGGTGGGCCGCGGGGCCAGCGACATGAAGTCGGGCGTCGCGGCGTTCCTGGTGGCGCTGCGCGCGCACCGCGCCCGGCCGCACCGATGCCGCGGTGTGCAGGTGGTGCTGACCGCGGGCGAGGAGACCGGGTGCGAGGGCGCCGCCCGCATCCCCGGCGGCCTGCTGCGCGGCGGCGGCTGGCTGGTGGTGGGCGAGCCCACCGCCAACCGCGTGGTCCGCGCGCACAAGGGCGCGCTGTGGCTGCGGCTGCGCACGCGCGGCGTCTCCGCGCACGGGTCGGCCCCCGATCTGGGCCGCAACGCGGTGGTCGCGCTGGCGCGGGCGGCCGTGGCGCTGCACGACGCGCCGGGCTGGCCGCACAGCGAGGGGTTCGGCGCGGTGACGGCCAACGTGGGGCGCATGAGCGGGGGGACCCAGCCCAACGTGGTCCCCGACGCCGCCGAACTGCTGCTGGACCTGCGCACGGTGCCGGGAGCGGGGCCCGCGGAGCTGCGGGGGCGGGTCCGCGAGATCGTCGGGCCCGAGGTGGAGGTCGCCGACCTGGTCGACCTCCCGCTGGTGAGCACGCCGCTCGACTCGCCCCTCGTCGGTGCCGCGCGCGCGGTGCTGCGCGCGGCCGGGCTCGACGACGAGCCGTCGCCGCCGGCGCGGTTCTTCACCGACGCCTCGGTCCTCGCACGGTCGCTGGGCGCCGCGGGCACGGTGGTGCTGGGGCCGGGCGAGCCCGCCCAGTGCCATGTGGTCGACGAGTGGTGCTCGCTCACCCGCCTGGAGCAGGCGGTCGACGTCTACGGCCGGCTGCTCGACTCCTGGTGCGCGCCCGCCTCGGACCTGCTCGACCTGGGCTGACCCGTGCGGATCCGCACCTCCGAGCCGGCCACGGGCGCCGCCGCCGCGCCGGGCGTACCGGCCGGGGCCGGGCCGGGCGGCGGCACGGGCGCGGTGCTCTCCCGCACGACCAGGGTCGGCGCGAGGGCGATGTGGGCGGCGGTCGCACCCGTGCCGGCGGCGGTGGCCAGCAGCCGGACCGCTTCGGCCGCGATGCGGTCGCGCGGCTGGCCGACGGTCGTCAGCCCCGGCTCGGAGAGCGCGGCGAAGTCGATGTCGTCATAGCCGGTGACCTGGACGTCGGCGGGCACGGCGACCCCGTGGTCGCGGCAGGCGCGCAGCACCCCGAGCGCGATGAGGTCGTCGGCGCACACGATCGCGTCGGGCAGGCCCGGACCCGCGAGCAGGTCGCCGGCGGCGCGCCGGCCCCACTCCACCGAGTAGTCGCCCAGCAGGATCCAGGCGTCGCGCGTGCGCATGCCCAGCCGCTCGGTCTGCCGGCGGAACCCGGCCAGGCGCAGCTCGGTCGAGGAGTTGGTCAGCGTCGAGCTGATGAACGCGGCCGAGCGCGCGCCCGCGGCGTGCAGGTGGTCCAGGACCAGCCGCATGGACACGCCGTCGTCGACGCCCACCCAGTCGGTGTTGGTCCCGGCGACGTGGCGGTCCAGTTGGACGAGGGGGATGGCCGCGGCCGCGGCCTCGACGGCGGGGGTGCTGCCGGTGCCGTGGCACGGGCTGATGATGATGCCGTCGACCTGGCGGGCGGCGAGGGAGCGCAGGTGCCCCGCCTCGACCGCGACGTCCTGCCGGGAATCGCAGAGGAAGAGCTGCTTGCCCTGGTCCTGGAGGGCGTGCTCCACGCTCTCGACCAGCGAGGTGAAGAACGGGTTGCGGATGCTGGGGACGACCATGCCGACGGTGTCGGTGCGGCTGCGCCGCAGCGCGCTGGCGATGGTGTTGCCCGCATAGCCGAGTTCCCCGGCCGCGGCGTCGACCCTGCGGCGGATCTCCGCTGAGACCGGGCGGTTGCCCGAAAGCGCCCGGGACACCGTGGCCGTTGAGACACCGGCTCGGGCCGCCACCTGGGCGATGGTTACGCGGTGCACGCGCGTGCCTTCCATGAGTGGGGGGAATTGCGGCTTAACTGCGGGTTTACAGCATAGGTATTGACCGGCGCCGGAACGCGGTCGTACATTCTCAGCACCTTCTTCGGCAATCGATTACATCGGTGTGAGGATCATGGTGCAGCATCAGCAGCCCGGCGTATTCCCGCTCAAGGACAACGCCATCCAGGAACTCTTCGGGACATCACGCGTGGTCATCGGGGCCGTCCACCTCCCGCCGCTGCCGGGGAGCCCGCACTACCGCGGGCAGCCCCTCGACGATATCTCGCGCTTCGCGATCGAGGAGGCGGCGGCCTATCGTGAAAACGGTTGCCACGGCGTCATCGTCGAGAACCACTGGGACATCCCCTTCCTCAAGCCCGGCGAGCACGGGTACGAGACCGCCGCCGCGATGGCGGTCGTCACCGCACGGGTGCGCGAATCGACGGGCCGGGGGGTCGGGGTCAGCGTGCTGTCCAACGCCGCCGAGTGCTCCATCGCCTCGGCGTGGGCGGCCGGATCCGGGTGGGTGCGCGTCAACCAGTGGGCCAACGCCTACGTGGCCAACGAGGGCATCATCGAGGGCCAGGCGGCCCGGGCCACCCGCTACCGGCACCGGATCGGCGCCGACGGCGTCCGGGTCTTCGCCGACGTGCACGTCAAGCACGGCTCCCACGCCATCGTCGCCGACCGCACCCTCGCCGAGCAGACCGAGGACGCCGAGTTCTTCGACGCCGACGTCCTCATCGCCACCGGCTCCCGGACGGGCGACGCCGCCTCCCTCGGCGAGGTCGAGGGCATCACCGCCCACACCCGGCTGCCGGTCGTCATCGGCTCCGGGATCAGCGCCGGCAACATCGGCGGCCTCCTGCCGGCCTGCGACGGGGTCATCGTCGCCTCCTCGCTCAAGGACAACAACCGCTGGTGGGGCCGGGTCGACCCCCGCAAGGTGCGCGAACTGACCGCCGCCGCCGAACGCGCGGGGGCCGACCTCCCGTGATCCTCTTCTGCGGCTACGCCAACGTCGACGTCGTGGCCCGCGTCCCCGCCCTCCCCAAGGGCGGCGACCGGGTGCAGGCGACCGCGATCGACCACCGCCACGGCGGCATGGGGGCCAACGCCGCCGTCGCCGCCGCCCGCATGGGCGCGCGGGCCGCCTTCGGCGGAGCCGTCGGCACGGCGCCGGCCGACCGGGACTTCCTCGCCGCGCTGGCCGCCGACGGCGTCGACACCTCCTGGTGCCACACCGACGCCGCCGTCGCCACCGCGGTCGTCCTGGTCACCCCCGACGGAGAACGCGCCGTCATCAGCCGCGACGACGACCTCGACGCCGCCCGCATCGCCGCAGGGGTCCGGCGCCTGGCCGCCCGCGGCGGGGGATGGCTCTACCTCGACGGCTACCGCTGGCCCGGGGCCGCGACGGCGCTCGCGCTCGCCGACCCCGGGGGCCGGACGTCGCTCTTCGTCGACCTCGACGGCTGCGCGGACCCCGACGCCGCCCGCACCGCGCTCTCCAGCGCGGGGCACGCGGTCGCTGGGCGGGCCCAGCTGGAATCCCTGTTCGGCCCGGTCGAGGACACCGCCGCCGAACTCGCCGCCGGGCACGGCGTCGTCCTGATCGTCACCGACGGCGCCGACGGCTGGCGGCTGTTCGGCCCCGGCGGCGAGACCGGGCGGGGCGCCGCCTTCCCCGTCGACGCGGTCGACGCCACCGGGGCCGGCGACTGCTTCTCCGGCGCCTACCTCGCCGGGCTCGACGCCGGGCTCGCCCCCGCCGCGGCCGCCCGCCGGGCGGCCGCGGCGGCGGCCCTGTCCTGCACCGTCCCCGGAGCCCGCGGCGCGCCCGGCCGCGACGCCGTCGAGGCGCTGCTGTCCGCGCCCGCCGACCCCGACCGACCGCCCACGCCGATTCGGAGCACACCATGATCAGGAATCCGGGGATCGCGGCCTTGTGCGCGCTCCTGCTGCTGGCCGGTACCGCCTGCGACGCCGAGGTCCGCGAGCAGCAGGCCGCCGAGGAGGCGGCCGCCGCCCAGGGGCCGCCGGACCCCGAGGACGTCCCCACCGCCTGCGAGGCCGACGGCGCACCGCTGGAGATCGGCCTGGTCACCATCAACCTCCAGGCCCTCTTCTTCAACCAGATCATCAGCGGCGCCCAGCGCGTCGCCGACGAGGCCGGGGCCACGCTGCAGGTGGTCAACGGCGACGACGACGCCGTCACCCAGGCCAACGCGATCAGCGACCTGGTCGCCGGAGGCGCCGACGCGGTCATCGTCGACGCCATCGACACCGAGGGCATCAAGCCCGCGATCCGCGCGGCCGACGCCGCGGGCGTGCCCGTGGTTGCGGTCGACGCCACCGTGGACGACCCCGCGGTGTCCGTCCAGGTCGGCGTGGAGAACCGCGAAGGCGGCGGGCAGATCGGCGAGCACCTGCTCGCGCAGTCGGGCGGCGAGGGCGAGGTCGACATCGTCAGCGCGCTCAACAGCACCATCCAGCTGGAGCGCCAGGAGGGCTTCACCGAGGCGGTGGAGGACGGCGGCATGGCCGTCGACACCGTGGTTGACGGCCGCAACATCCAGGAGGACGCCCAGACCTCCGCCGAGAACCTGCTCACCGGGGACCCCGACGGGACCTACATCTACGCCACCGGCGAGCCCGCCCTGATCGGCCTGGCCGCCGCCGTACGCGGGCAGGACGCCACCGACCGCGTGAACGTCGTGGGCTGGGACCTGTCGGAGCCCGCCGTCGAGGGCCTGCGCGACGGGTGGATCAGCGGGGTCGTCCAGCAGAACACCTTCGAGTTCGGCTACGCGTCCATGGCATCGGCGATCCGGCTGGCGTGCGGCGAGGACACCGACGCCGAGGTGCCCGTCCCGATCCAGATCGTCACCCCCGACAACTTCGAGGACTACCTCTACTACCTGGAGAAGTGACATGAGCGACCAACAGCCGCTCGTCGAGCTGCGCGGTATCCGCAAGTCCTTCGGGCCCGTGCGGTCGCTCGACGGCGTCGACCTCACCCTCGCCCGCGGCGAGGTGCTCGGGCTCGTCGGCGACAACGGGGCCGGCAAGTCCACCCTCATGAAGGTCCTCGCCGGCGCGGTCCGCCACGACGACGGCGACATCCTGGTCAAGGGCGAGAAGGCGCGGTTCGCGAGCCCCGCCGACGCCCGGCGCGCCGGGATCGGCATCGTCTACCAGGACCTCGCCCTGTGCGACACGCTCGACGTCGCCGGCAACCTGTTCCTGGGCCGCGAACCCCGCAAAGGGCCGTTCCTGGACCGGCGGGAGATGCACGCCCGGTCCGCGCGGATCCTGGCGGACCTGCACGTGCGGGTCACCTCGACCCGCCAGGAGATCGGCACCCTCTCCGGCGGGCAGCGCCAGACCGTGGCGATCGCCCGCGCCGTCTCGACCCGGCCCGACGTCCTCATCCTCGACGAGCCCACGGCCGCGCTGGCCGTCGCCGAGGTGGAATCGGTGCTGCGGCTGATCGGCGAGGTCGCCGCCCGGGGGGTCGGCGTCATCCTCATCACCCACCGCCTCCAGGACCTCTTCCGGGTGTGCGACCGCATCACCGTCATGTACGAGGGGCGCAGCGTGGACGACGCGCGGATCTCCGACCTGGACATCGAGAAGCTCGTCGCCCTGATCACCCGGGCCGACGCGGAGCCCGCGCACGAACCCGCCGCGCTGGGAACGGAGACCCACTCATGACCACCGAGACCGCGCCCGCGCCCGCGGCGGGGCCGGCGCGCGAGGACGGGCCCGGCGGCCCGGCCGGGCGCGCGGCCGCGCTGTGGCGGGGCACCAACAAGGCCACCCTGATCATGCTCGGCGTCACAGCGGCCCTGTTCGCCCTGTTCGGCATGGTCGAGCCGACCTTCCTGACCTTCGGGAACCTGTCCAACCTGGCCACCCAGATCGCCCCCGTGGTGATCGTGGGCGTGGCGATGACGTTCGTCATCACCTCCGGGCAGATCGACCTGTCGGTGGGCTCCACCATCGCCTTCGTCGCCGCCGTCTCCGCCGAACTGCTGGTCTCGGGGCTGGACTCCTCGCTGGTCATCGTGATCGGCATCGCCGCGGGCGCCTTCTGGGGCGTGGTCAACGGCTGGCTGTCGGCCTACAACCGCATCCCGCCGTTCGTGGTGACGCTGGCGACCATGTCCGTCATCCGCGGCATCGCGCTGCTGCGGACCGAGGGCTTCTCGGTGCCGATCGACAGCCGGCTGTTCCTGGCCCGGATCGGCGACGCCGGCTTCCTCGGGTTCTCCGCGTCGGCCTGGATCGCATTGGTGGTCGCCGTTCTCGGCGCGGTGCTCATGCACCGGACGCGCTTCGGCCAGTACGTCACCGGCATCGGCTCCCAGGAGGAATCGGTGCGCCGGGCCGGGGTCGACACCCGGCGGATCAAGATGCTCGCGCTCATGCTCACCGGCGCGGCCGCCGGGGTGGCGGGGCTGCTGATCGCGGCCCGGCTGGGGTCGGGGTCGGCGAACTCCGCGCAGGCGTTCGAGCTGACCGTCATCGCCGCCGTGGTGCTCGGCGGCACCGACCTCTTCGGCGGGCGCGGCTCGATCGCGGGGACGGTCATCGGCGCCGTGATCACCGGGGCGATCGCCAACGGGCTGACCCTGCTGGGCATGAGCCCCTTCCTCACACCGATCATCACCGGGTGCGTGCTGATCCTCGCCATCTGGATCAACCTGCGCGGCCGCGACATCGGCCGGCTGGCGGCCACCCTGCTGGGCAGGGGCACATGAGCGGCGCGGTGGACGCGGTGGAGGTGCGCACGGTCACGGGCACGATCGGCAGCGACCGGCTCGGCCTGACCCTGCCCCACGAGCACCTGGCCAACGACCTGCGGGCCGCGGTCGTGCCGCCCGGCCGGCCCGAGCGGGCGTTCCTGGCCGACGCCGCGGTGACGCCCGAGCTGGCCTGGCTGCTGCGCGAGGACCCCTACGCCTGCCGCGACCACTGCGTGCTCGACGACACCGACGCCGTGGCCGCCGACCTGGAGGTGTTCGCCGCGGCCGGGGGCCGCAGCGTGATCGACCTGACCCCGCCCGGCATCGGCCGCGACCCCGCGGCGCTGCGCGGGATCGCCCGGCGGACCGGCCTCAACGTCATCATGGGCGCCGGCTGGTACCTGGAGCGGTTCCACCCGCCCCACCTCGCGACGGCGACGGTCGACGCGCTGGCAGCCGAACTGGCCGCGGAGTTCCGCGCGGCCGGCCCCGGGGAGGTCCGGCCCGGCGTCATCGGCGAGATCGGGGTCTCCCCGGCGTTCACCCCGGCCGAGCGGACCGCCCTGCGCGCGGCCTGCGCGGCGCAGCGCGAGGTGGGCGTCCCGCTGTTCGTGCACCTGCCCGGCTGGCAGCGGCGCGCCTTCGAGGTGCTCGACATCGTGCTCGACGAGCAGGGCGTGGCACCGGGGGCGGTCGTGCTGTGCCACATGGACCCCTCCGGCGGCGACCCCGGCTACCAGCGCGCCGTCGCCGAGCGGGGCGTGTGGCTGGAGTTCGACATGGTGGGCATGGCGTTCCGCTACCCCGGCGAGGGCCAGTCGCCGGCGCCGGCCGACACCGCCCTCGCCGTGCACGGGCTCATCGGCGCCGGCCACGGGGGCCGGCTGCTGCTCAGCCACGACGTCTTCCTGAAGAGCATGCTGACCCGCTACGGCGGCAACGGCTTCGCGTATGTGCCGGTGCTCTTCGCCGAGCGGCTGCGCGACCTGGGCGCGGACGCCACCGCCGTCGACCGGGTGCTGACGGCGAACCCGCGTTCGCTCTTCGAGGCCGCCGCCCGCGGCGGCGCGTGACCGCCGGCCCCGTGATCACCGAGACCGGCGCGAACCGCGCGCCGGCACCGAATGGAAAGGAGCCCTCGTGAGTCGCGTCCTCATCGCCGGCGAGAGCTGGATGACCGAATCGACGCACGTCAAGGGGGTGGACTCGTTCACCGTGCACTCCTACGTGGAGGGGGTCGGCCCCTTGCGCGACGCCCTGACCGCGGCCGGGCACACGGTCACCCACCTGCCCGCCCACCTCGTCCCCACGGACTTCCCCGGCGACGCCGCGGCGCTCGCAGCCCACGACCTGGTGATCCTCTCCGACATCGGGGCCAACTCCATCCAGCTCGACCCGGCGGTCCTCGACCGTTCCGAGCGCGGCCGCGACCGCCTGGCCAACCTGGCCGCCTGGGTGGCCGACGGCGGCGCCCTGCTGATGATCGGGGGCTACCTGTCCTTCACGGGCTTCCAGGCCAAGGCCGCGTTCCGGCAGACCCCGATCGCCGACGCCCTGCCGGTGGAGCTGCTGCCCGACGACGACCGGGTGGAGCTTCCCGCCGGCGCCGAGCCCGTTGCGGTCGACGCCGCCCACCCCGCCCTCGGCGGCGCCGGCGGGACGTGGCCGCACCTGCTCGGCTACAACCGCGTCACCGCGCGCGGCGGCGCCGCGACCCTGGCCACGATCAACGGCGACCCGCTCGTGGTGGTCGGCGAGCACGGGCGCGGGCGCACCGCCGCGTTCACCTCCGACTGCTCGCCGCACTGGGCTCCGCCCGCCTTCTGCGAGGAGTGGGACGGCTACGGACGCGTCTTCGACGGGCTGGTGCGATGGCTGACCGGCTGACCGGCGGGGCGCGGGCGCCCGGGAGCGGGAGCGGCGGCACCGGGGGAGGCGCCGGTGCCGTGCCCGGCACCGGCGCGCACTCCGGAGACGGCGCGGGCATCCGGGCCGGTGCGACGCGCAGCGAGCGGCTGCTCGCCGCGACGGCGGACGAACTCGACCGGGCCGCGGGGGCGCGGCTGCTCGCCGACCTCACCGCCGGCCGGGTCGACCCCGTCGCCTACGCGCGCTACCTGCTGATCGAGGAGGGGTTCGTGCACACCGCCGCGCGCGTGCTGGGAGCGGCCGTGTGGCACGCGCCCGGCTGGGAGGCGGCGGTGGGCCACGCCCGTTCCCTGCACGGCCTGGTCACCGAGCAGCGGGACTACTTCGCCCGGGCCCGCGAGGAATGGCCGGTCCGGGCCGGGCTGAGCGCCGAAGGGCGGCGCGCCGCCGACACCCTGTCCGACCACGTGCTGGCGGGCGCGGCCGACCACGGCTACCCGGCGATCGTCGTCGCGATGTTCGCGGCCGAACAGCTGTATCTGACCTGGTGTTCGGCTGCGGCGGACCGCGACGTGGCACGGCCGCCGATGGTCCAGGACTGGATCGAGTTGCACGCCCGCTCCCCGTTCACCGACCAGGTGGCGTTCCTGCGCGGGGAGGTGGACGCGCTCCCCGCCGACCTCCCCGACGCCACGGTCCACGCGTGGTTCACCGGCATGCTCCGCGCGGAGATCCGGTTCCACGACGCCGTCTACCTCGACTGACGGGCGCCGGGCGCCGCCGGCGACGGGCCGCCGCAGGTGCGGACGCGCCGTCGCCGCCCCCGCCCGCCGGGCCCGGGGCGGCGGCCGTCCCGGGCCCCGGCGCGCACCACGGGGTCAGCGGGCGTCGACCGGTTCGCCGGCGCGGGTCGGCCACCGCTCGTGGAGGTCGTCGATGACGAAGGTGTGGGTGTGCCCCCACCCCGCCTCGGCGGTTTCGGCGTCGTGCAGGTGGGGGTGGCCGGGCTCCAGGCCGGTGTGGACGTGGGGGAGGGTGCGGGGATCGCCTGCGGGCCAGGCGCGGACCGCGGCCAGCGCCGCCGCCAGGGTCAGCCCGGCCAGAAGGAGCAGCGTGGTGCCCATGCCCGCCGCCGCGCCCAGCCACCCGGCCAGGGGGTAGGTGATGAGGAAGCAGGCGTGGGAGAGGGAGAACTGCGCGGCGAAGACCGCGGGCCGTTCGGCCGGGCCACAGGAGCGGCGCAGCAGGCGCGCCCCGGGGGTGAGGATCAGCGCGGTGCCGGCGCCGAGGAGCGCCCACACCGCGAGGAGCAGGGGCCAGGCGGTGCCCGGGTCCGCGGACACGATCGCCGCCGCCGCGGACAGGACCGCGGCGAGCAGGAAACCGGCGGGCAGCATGACCGGCCGGTCGCCGAGGCGGTCCAGGACGCGGGGCAGGCCGAGCGCCACGAGCATGGATCCCGCGCCGTAGCAGCCGAGTGCGACGGCCACGTCCCCCTCGGAACGGGACAGGACGTCGCGGACGATGACGATGGTGTTGACGATAACGGTGCCGCTCGCCGCGGCGACGGCCAGGTTCATGGCCAGCAGCGCGCGCAGGCGCGGGGTGGCCAGGAAGACGCGGGCGCCCAGGGTGGTCCGGCGCAGCACCCCCTCCTTCCGCTCGGAGGGGGTCGCCTTGGG
The DNA here is from genome assembly GCF_042653925.1 of Nocardiopsis mangrovi. Classification (NCBI taxonomy): domain Bacteria; kingdom Bacillati; phylum Actinomycetota; class Actinomycetes; order Streptosporangiales; family Nocardiopsidaceae; genus Nocardiopsis; species Nocardiopsis mangrovi. The sequence continues at coordinate 16,171 of NZ_JBHSFQ010000030.1, read as the reverse complement.
CAGCAGGACGGAGACCACCAGTGCGGCCGAGGCGAGGAACCCCGCGACGGTGCCGGCGAACAGCCCCTGGTAGGTGACCAGCGTCAGGAGCGCCGCTGCCAGCGCGGGGCTGAACAGGCTCTCCAGGTCGTAGGCCAGGCGCGACAGCGACAGGGCGCGCGTGTAGTCGCGCTCGTCGGGCAGGACGTCGGGGATGGCGGCCTGGAAGACCGGGGTGAACGAGGCCGAGGCCGCCTGGAGCACGAAGATCAGTGCGTAGACCTGCCAGACGGAGTCGACGAACGGCAGGCACAGCGCGACGGCCGCGCGGATGAGGTCGGCGGAGACGAGGAGGGCCCGGCGCGGCACCCGGTCGGCAACCGCGCCGACGAACGGGGAGATGCCCACGTAGGCCACCATCTTGATGGTCATGGCCGTCCCGAGCACCGCTCCCGCGGACGCGCCGGCGATGTCGTAGGCCAGCAGCCCCAGCGCCACCGTGGCCAGCCCGGTGCCCACCAGCGCCACGACCTGGGCGGTGAACAGGTGCCGGTAGGTCCGGTTCCGCAGTACCCCGAGCATCGTCGGCCTCCCGTGATCCGATCGCCGGCGCCATCGGTTGCGCTGGTCCACGGCACGCCAATCTAGCATCATGTGCATACGTATGCACATAATGGGTTCGGCTGAGGAGTGGTCCATAGGCGTCCACCCGCTGTACAGGCGGCCGCGGGGCGGGCAGCCCGGTGCGGGACCCACGGATGGGGCGGGGGATGGCGGCCGGGGCGGCGGTACGCGCCGGACCGGAGTACCACCGTGCGGCGATGTCGCCGCGTGCGGGTTGGTGGGGCCTCGCCTTCGGGCCGGCCGTCGCGCTGGTGTTCGTGCTGTCCGGGAACCTGCCCGGTCTCGGCCCCGAGCCGCCCCCGCCCTCGCAGGTCTGCCCGGTCGCGCCCGAGCCCGGCGCGTCCGCCGGCCGGCCGCAGCCCTACGACGAGGGCGGCGCCGACGACGCCGGGCCCGACCCGCACCCGCTCGCCGTGATCGGCACCCTCGACTACCAGCGGAGGCTGACCGACGGATCGCCCCTGGACGCCGACATTGCCTCCGGCGAGGACGCCGAGCCGTGGCGCCTCTTCGAGTTCCGGTGCGGGATGAAGAGCGTGCGTGGACGCCACCCGGTCAGCTCGGGGCCGGCTCCGCGGTGGTGGGGGCGCATTCGCGGTGGCCCTGCGGGATCCGGCGCTCAGCGGCGCCGATGTAGTCGCGGAGCACCCGGCGGGAGTGGTCGAGCGTGTCGATGTGCTCGTCCAGCCGGCGCAGGCGCCTTCTGAGGGCGGTGAGGAGTTCGGGGCAGGGCTCCAGAACGGGGTCCGCGCCAGTGGCGCAGGGCAGCAGGAACCCGATCTCCCGGGTCGACAGCCCGGCGTCGAGCAGCCTCCTGATCTGCGTCACCGTCACAACGGCGGCGTCGTCGTAATCGCGGTAGCCGTTGGCGCCGCGGCCGGGTTCGAGCAGGCCCTGGGACTCGTAGTAGCGCAGCCGGTACGCCGGGACCCCGGTCAGCCGGCTCAGCTCCCCGATCAACACGCGCACCACTCCTTGACCTTGATACCGGTGTGAACGTCGATGATGCGGCCATGAGCACCGATCCACCTGTTAACGAACGCGCGACGCGGAACCCCGATTCCGGCCGTACCGCCGTCGCGGTCATCGGGCTGGGACTGATGGGCGGGGCACTGGCACGGGCCTTCCTGCGCGCCGGCCACCCCACCACCGTGTGGAACCGCACCGCGGCCAAGGCCGACGGCCTCGTCGCCCAGGGAGCGGAGCCCGCCGACTCGGCCGGCGCCGCGATCGCCTCCAGCCCGCTGGTGGTCATCTGCGTCTCGGACAACGACGCCGTGCGCGGGCTCCTCGAACCACTGAGCGGCGTCGCGGCGGGCCGCGTCGTGGTGAACCTGACCTCAGGGACGTCGGCCCAGGCACGCGAAACGGCCGAGTGGGCACGGCGGGAGGGCGCCGCCTACCTCGACGGCGCGATCATGGCGGCTCCCGAGGCCATCGGCACGGGCGACGCCACCATCGCCTACAGCGGGCCGCGCCCCGCCTTCGACCGGCACGAGCCGGCGCTACGGGTCCTCGGCGCGGCCACGCACCTCGGCGCGGACCCCGGCCTGTCGTCGCTGCACGAAGCGGCCGTCATGGGCCTGATGTGGAACATCCTCAACGGATTCCTCCACGGTGCCGCGCTGCTCGGCTCCGCGGGCGTGGACGCCGCGGCCTTCACCCGCATCGCGGTCGAGGGCATCGGGACCGTGACCGGCTGGCTGCCCGGCCTGGCCCGGCAGGTCGACGAGGGGACCTACCCGGCCCCCGATTCCACCATCGACACCCACCTGGCCGCGATGGACCACCTCATCCACGAGAGCGAGGCCCACGGCGTCAGCGCCGAACTCCCGCGGTTCATCAAGGCCCTGGCCGACCGGGCCGTGGCCGACGGACACGGCGGCGACGGATACGCCGCGATGGTCGAGCGGTTCCGCGCGTCCTCCGGAGCGCGGACGTGACCGCCGGCGCGCCCTTCGACCCGCGCACGCTGCTCGCCGGGAGCCGACTCGGCGTGCTCGCGACGATCAAGGCGGACGGCCGCCCCCAGCTCTCTCCCGTCACGCCCTTCTACGACCGGGAGGCGGGCGTCATCTACGTCTCGACCAGGGAGGGACTGGCCAAGACGGCGAACCTGCGCCGCGACCCGCGGGCCGCTCTGGAGGTGACCGGACCGGACGGCCGGGTGTGGGCCACGGCCGAGGGCACGGCGACGCTCACCGGGCCGGGAACCGATCCCCGCGGACCGGAGGTCGAGGCGCTCGTGGACTACTACCGCGCGGCGGCGGGGGAGCACCCGGACTGGGACGAGTACCGGTCGGTGATGGTCGCCGACCGGCGGGTCCTCATCGCGATCGCGGTGGACCACGTCTACGGCGGCGACATCCGCTGAGCCCGGGGGCCCGGGAGACGCGGGCCCGGACCGCCGCGGCGCCGCGACGGCCCGGGGCCGGGGGGCGCCCGCCGACCGACGCGGCCTCGGGACCACACCGCCCGACCCGGCCTCGGTCCGAGAACGGGGCGTGGTCGCCATCGCGATCGCGGTGGACCGCGCCCGGCCCGGCCCCTCGGCCAGGGCGGGCGGAACGGACGGACCCGGGTCCGCGCGACCGGATCGGGGTCGGCGTGACCGGAACGGTTTCCGGGCCCGCTGAACGGCCCAGTAACGAGGGAGGCGGAGGGACGGGCCTCCGGCCTGGGGCGGTGGGCCTCGGTGGTGGGGGATGTGGTCGGAACGGACGGCCCGCGTGAACGGGCCTGGCAGCGGCGGAATCGGACCCCCCTCACGGGGGCCACCTCACGGGGTCCCGGTGGGGGAACCGTCGGCCGGGTCGGGGCGGTGGGCGCCGGTGAGTACGTCGAACGCGTGGCGGCGGTGGGCGGCGAAGAGCTCCAGCGCCGCCTCGGAGTCGCGTGCCCGCAGGGCCGCGGCGAGGTCGCGGTGCTCGCCCGGGATGTGCGCGAGGTAGTCCGCGGAGCTGAAGCCGATCCGGGTCAGCAGGAACAGGTGGACCTGGGAGCGGATCGCCTCCCACGCCTCCTGGAGCCGTCCGTGCCGGGCCGCCGCGTAGACGGCGTCGTGGAACGCGATGTCGCAGCGCACCATCGCGTGCTCGTCCCCGGCGCGCGCCATGTCCTCGGCCGCCCGCCCGATGGCCGCGATGTCGGCGTCGGAGGCGTGGTCGACCACCCGCCGGACGGCGAGGTGCTCCAGTGCGCCGCGCAGGCTGTCGAGTTCGGCGACGTCGTCGGCGGAGAGCGCCGTCACCGTGGCACCGCGGTGCCATTCGCTGCGGACCAGGCCCTCGCGCTCCAGCCGCAGCAGCGCCTCGCGCACCGGGCCGCGGCTGACGTCCAGCGCGTTCGACAGCTCCACCTCGCGCAACTGGGCCCCCGGGGGGTAGGCGCCGCTGAAGACGGCCTCCCGGACGCGGTCCGCCACCTCGTCGGCCAGTCCCCGCCGGCGGGCGGGGGCCACCCTGCCCTGCTCACCCATGCTCCCTTGCCTCCCTCGATTGTCCTAATGTTAACATTCCTACATCCGCGCTCCGGCGGGTCCGCCGGAGGCGTCCCTCAGGAAGGCAGGCCACCGCCATGACCACGCTCGACTCACCGATCCCCCGGTTCCACCTGGCCGTGCCGGTCGACGACCTCGACGCCGCCCGCGGCTTCTACGGCGGGGTGCTCGGCCTGGAGCAGGGCCGCAGCTCCGACACCTGGGTGGACTGGAACCTGCACGGCCACCAGTTCGTGACCCACATCGCCCCGGCCCGGTCCCAGCGGATCCACAACCCGGTCGACGGCCACGACGTCCCCGTACCGCACTTCGGCCTCATCCTGACGGTCCCGGAATTCCACGACCTCGCCGGCCGGCTGCGCGCCGCGGACACCGCGTTCGTCATCGAACCCTACGTGCGCTTCGAGGGCGAACCCGGCGAGCAGTGGACCATGTTCCTCCTCGACCCGGCCGGCAACGCCCTGGAGTTCAAGGCGTTCGCCGACGACTCCCAGGTCTTCGCCGTCTGAACCGCCCCGCCCGCTGTGCCGGGCGCCCCGCTGCGGCGGCCGGTGTCAGCGGCCGACCTCACGTTCCCGCCGGAGCCGGCGTCTTCCCGTTGAGGGTTCCGCCGGGGGACGGCCGCGGCGGGCGGAGGGGAGGCGGCGATGGGACGGCACGCCGTGGGCGCGGCGGATGCCCGCGACCCGTTGCGGGTGATCGCACCGTACCGCCGGGTAGTGGGCGGCGACGGGCGTCGGACCGGCCGTGCGGGCGGTCCGGACCGCACCCCGTTCCCGTCCGGCGCGGAGGCGCCGGAACCGGCGCCTCCGCGCCGGACGGGATTTCTCGGCCGTGCGGCCTCACACCCCGGCACCGCGGAGCGTCTACAGGGGGTGACGTTGCAACCATTCGAGCTGATCGTGCGCGACTACGGGCCCATGGTGCTGCGCGTGTGCCGCGCGGTCCTGGGCCCGCAGGACGCCGAAGACGCCTGGTCGGAGACGTTCCTCGCGGCGATGAAGGCATATCCGCGCCTCGATCCCGGTGCCAACATCGAGGCCTGGCTGGTGACGATCGCGCACCGCAAGGCCATCGACGTCACCCGGGCCAACGCGCGCCGCCCCGTGGCGGTGGAGGATGTTCCCGAACGCCCGGGTGAAACGGGGCGGCCGGAGGCATGGGACGGCGACCTCTGGGCGGCGCTGAAGCGGCTGCCGCCGCGGCAGCGCCAGGCGGTGGCCTACCACTATCTGGCGGGGCTGCCGTACAAGGAGGTCGCCGCGCTGATCGGGGGCACCGCCGAGGCCGTGCGCAGGGCCGCCTCCGACGGCGTCCGGACCCTGCGCGCCACCTACCCCGTGGACGGGGACGGAGAGAAGGGAGCGGCCCGATGACGACCGCATCGAACCCGGAGGCTGAACGGCTCCTCGCGGGGGTGTCCGAGCGGGAGGAGCCCGCGCTGGCCCGGCTGCGCGAACGTCTGGCGGCGCGGGCGGGGCGGGAGGGGATCCTGGACGTCGCCTACCGCACGATCGACACCCCCGTGGGCTCGCTGCTCCTGGCGTCGACCGAGGAGGGGCTGATCAGGGTCGCCTACGCGGTGCAGGACCACCAAGCGGTCCTGGCGCAGCTGGCCGACAAGGTCGGGCCGCGCATCCTGGAGGCGCCGCCCCGCTTGGAGGACGCCGTGCGGCAGATGGAGGAGTACTTCGCCGGCCGGCGCACCCGCTTCGACCTCCCGCTGGACCGGCGGCTGTCCCGGGGGTTCCGCCGCGACGTCCTGGACCACCTGCCCCGGATCGCCTACGGGCGCACCGAGAGCTACGCCGAGGTGGCCGCCGCCTCGGGGAGCCCGAAGGCCGTGCGCGCGGTGGGCACCGCGTGCGCGACCAATCCGCTGCCGGTCGTGGTGCCCTGCCACCGGGTCGTGCGCTCCGACGGGTCCCCGGGCGGCTACGCCGGCGGGGAAGCGGCCAAGCTCGCCCTGCTGGCCTTGGAACGGGCGGCGTGACCGGGTCCGCCGGGGGCGCGGCGCGCACCGCCGGTCGCTCCCGTCTCCCGGGGCCGTTCACCGGCCGGTCCCGGGAGGCCGGATCCGGAGGGCGGGTCCGACCGGGCGGTCGACCGCCGCGGCGGAGCGAGGGCGGCCCGCGGTCGGCGCGGACGTGTCGGATGGGCCCGATCCCCACACCGGAGGGTCCGCCCCGCCGAACCGATGCGGGTACACCCCTGGCAAAGGTTTAAATTATTTGATTGACTTTTTGATCCGATCCGACGGACGCGCCGGGCTTCCGGGCGGGCCACCGCATGGGGCGGACCGCCCCCGACGTGCGGTTGCGTAGGCTTCCGTCGTTCGACTCCGCCGGATCGCGCGGAGGACCCGCGGCGGCCTGTGGGACGGGGGCGTCGCGGCGGTGGCCGACGTTCCGATGCGGTGGTGACCATGACGGGTAGGACGAAGCGGGATGAACAGGTCAGTGCGACGCGGGGGGCGCTCCTGGCCGCAGCGGAGCGGCTGTTCGCCGAACACGGTGTCCACGCGGTGGCCAACCGTCAGATCAGCGAAGCCGCCGGACAGGGGAACAACGCGGCGGTCAGCTACCACTTCGGCCCCAAGGCCGACCTGGTCCGCGCGATCGCCCGCAGGCACTCCGAGCAGATGGAGCTGATCCGCGTCCGCCTCGTCACCGAGGTCGGCGACTCCACGGACCTGCGGGACTGGGTCGCCTGCCTCGTCCGCCCGGTCACCGAGCACCTGGCCGACCTGGGCAGCCCCACCTGGTACGCGCGGTTCCTCGCCCAGACGACCGCGGACCCGGCCCTCCAGGAGATCGTCACGGAGGAGTCCCTCGCCACCTCCACCTCCCTGGGGACACTGGTCGACGGCATGCACCGGTGCCTGCCCGACCTCCCGGCCGAGGTGCGCGCCGAACGCGGCGCCATGGCGCGCCACCTCATCGCGCAGGTGACCGTCGACCGGGAACGCGCCCTGGCCGACGGCACCCCCACCACCCGCGAGACCTGGCACGACACCGCGACCGGCCTCATCGACGCGATCGTCGGCATGTGGCAGGCCCCCGTCACGCACCGGCCGTGACCGCCGGTCGCTCCGAGGCCGTGCGCCCGGCCCGCCCCGCCCCCTCACACGCAGGCCAGGAGGCCGAGTAGCGCCGTGCTGATTGCGAGGGCGGGGACCACGCGCAGCCACCGCGCCCACGGGGCGGGGGCCGCACGGCCCCCGCCCCACCGGCCGGCGGTGGGCGGTTACGGCGTTACGCGGTTGCCGCCGAAGGTCACGACGAGGCTGCCGTCGTTGGCGAAGGACCAGTCGAGGCCGCCGCTGTACGAGGAGCACCGGGACCCGTTCGAGCCGGACCAGAACTGGTTCGAGCCGTCGGAGTTGCCGATGATCCGGTCGTTCGACCCGCTGTCGCACGAGGTGTTGTTCCGGAAGACGGAGGAGCCGCCGTCGAAGTTGAAGTTGCGCTCCTCGTTGCCGATGCTGACATTGCCCGAGATCGTCTGCGTGCCGAGGTTGCGGTTGTAGGTGAAGCCGTGCTTGCCGTTGTCGTAGGCGATGTTGCCCCGGATGACGTGGTCGACCCCGATGTCCTCCCCGCCGAGCTTGAAGCCGTTGCGGTCGCCGTTCCCGGCCTGGGATCCGTCGCTGAGCGTGCCGTTGCCGTAGGCGAGGGAGTCCTCGATCGTCACCTCGCCGATGGGCCCCGTGTCGTCCTTGGTGTACAGGTCCCAGCCGTCGTCGATGTTGTTGTGGGAGACCGCGTAGCGGAAGACGTTCCCGGGGCCCGAGGTGAGCTTCGCGGCGAAGCCGTCGGCGTCCTCGCCGTCGGAGTCGGCGTTGTCGTGCGACTCCACGCTCAGGACGAGGTTGCCGGACGGCCATTCGTCATCGGGGGTGCTGGAGGCGATCCGGGAGATCTGCAACCCCGTGTCGCGGTTGAAGCGGGTCACCGTGCGCTCGACGATGTTGTCGCTGCCGCCGATGAAGATCCCGTTGTCGCCGGCGCGCTCGACCACGATGCCGGAGATGTGCCAGAACGCTCCGTTGACGGCGAGCCCGCGGTTCGCCGAGTCCTCGCTCTGGGCGGAGAAGTTCAGGACCGGGGTCTCGCCCGGGTAGGCGGACAGTTCGGTGCGGTCGCCCGAGGTTCCGTTGTTGCCCGGTGGGATCGTGACCGTTTCCGAGTGGCGGTAGGTCCCGCCGCGCAGGTAGATGGTCCCGCCGGGGCTGACGCGGTCGATGGCCGAGACCAGGGTCGTCGGGTCCGACTCCGTTCCGGCGGCGCCGTCGCCGCCGCCGGGCGCGACGTACAGTTCGGCCTGCGCCGACGACGGGGAGACCGTTTCGGGACCGAGGGGCTCGGCGCTCGCCGCGGCTCCGGGCAGGGCCACGACGGAGCCGAGTGCCAGAGCGGCGCTCGCCAGTAAGGGCAGCGGGGAAGTGGGGATCATGGGGTGCTTCTCCTTCTCCAGGGGGACCTGTGTGGGGCAGGTGGGGGAGCCGGCTCTCGGCAGGAGAGCCGGGAGGTGAGCAGGAAAGCGCTTACCACAGTAGGAGGGTGCCATGGGCGCGTCAAGACCGTGGCGGTCGGCGTTCGCCCGGCGCCGCACGGTGACGATGGGTGGTCGAGGGGGCGGGATGTCCCTGCGGTCGATGGTGTGCCCGGTCGGCCGGCCCTCCGGCGCGTCCGTCCGCCCGCACGGTCGGGCGGCCGGTGACGGCCCGCGACCCGGTCACCAGTCCAGGGGGAGGGTGGCGATGAACCGGCGGACGCCGGCGGCGGCGCCGCCACCATGAGCCCGGCCGCCAGTGCTCCGGCCGCGACGATGGCGGTGGTGTTCTTCATCGAGCCTCCTGGACGTCGAATGTGGGAGCGCTCCCAGATTTTCCGCGGGAAGGACCCCTGTCAAGGGAGGGAACCGGGCCCGCGGCGGCCCGGGCGACACGTCGTGAATCGCCCTGGCGCCGGACCCGGCCGCTCGTAGAGTCGACCTGAGAGGACGGATCCGCGGCCGGGGGCCCGCGGCCCGGTACACGGAGGGCGGACGCATGCAGGAGATGACCGACGAGGAGTGGCGCGCCTTCGTCTCCCACGGGACGCGGACCGGGAAGCTGTCGACGGTCCGCTCCGACGGCAGTCCCCACGTGACGCCGATCTGGTTCCTCCTCGACGGCGACGACGTGGTGTTCACCACCGCCGGCGACAGCGTCAAGGGCCGCAGCCTGGTCCGCGACGGCCGCTTCGCCCTCTGTGTGGACGACGACCGCTCGCCCTTCGCCTTCGTCATCCTCCAGGGGCACGCCGAGGTGTCCGGGTCCCAGGAGGAGCTACGGCACTGGGCCGGCCGGCTCGGCGCCCGCTACATGGGCGAGGACCGGGCGGAGGAGTACGCCGCCCGCAATAGCGGCCCCGGCGCGCTCCTCGTCCGCGCCGACGTCGACAAGGTGATCGCCTTCTCCGGCATCGCCGATTGACGCGTGGGCGGTCGCGCTTAGAGGACGGACCTGGCGCGCCGCTTCGGAGCGCCGATCGACACCTGGGCGGTCGGGCTCAGGGGACGGCCCGGGCGTAGCGCCCCGGAGTGGTGCCGATGATCCGCTTGAAGTGCCGGGTGAGGTGCGACTGGTCGTGGAAGCCCGCGGCCGTCGCCGCCTCGCTCGGCGGCCACCCGTCGAGCAGCAGCCGGCGGGCCAGGTCGACGCGGCGCGACACCACGTACCGGTGCGGCGCCATCCCGAAAGCGCCGTTGAAGGCGCGCACGAGATGCGCCGGGTGGGCGTGGAGCGAGCGCGCCGCCTCGGCCAGGGTGACACCCTCGGTCAGCCGTTCGTCGAGCAGGCCGCGCAGTCCGTCGGCGACGCCGCGGCCGGGCGCCGCCGCGCGGCCGGAGGCCGGGGCGGGACGCAGGTGCGTGCGCAGCCGCTCGCCGATGAGGGCCAGCCGGCTCTCCGCCTCCAACTCCTCGCCCCGCGCCGCGAGGGCGGTGTGCAGCAGGCCGATGCGCCGGCGCAGCACGGGGTCGGCGATATCCGGGCGGTCGACCGCCGGACCGATGAAGCGCTCGTCCAGGAGCGTCGTGTCGAGGTAGAGCACGCGCTTGCGGAACCCGCCGGCGGTGGCGGGCGAGCCGTTGTGCGGGACCTGCGGCGGGAGCAGGGTCACGGTGTCCGTCGGCGTCCCGTGCTCGTGGCGGTCCAGGTCGTAGCGGACCGCGCCGTCGTCGACGATCAGCAGGGTCCAGGCGTCGTGGACGTGCATGGGGTACGCGTGCTCGGTGAAGCGGGCATGGAACACCTCCACGACGCCCGCGATCGGCGGGCGCCAGGCGGAGACCTCCTGCTGGGACGGCACGTTTAAAACGTACAAGACGCGCAGGTCGGAGGCGTCGCATGCTGGGAGGATGACGACCACGAACGAAGCCGGAGCCGCCGCGGCGCCGGAAGCCGGAGCCGCCGCCGCGACCGGAGCGGAGGACCGGGACGCGCCCGTCCGGTTCGACACCAAGATCGCCGTCGTGCTGCGCGACGACCTGGAGACCTGGCAGCGGCTGAACGTGACCGCCTTTCTGGTCAGCGGGCTGGGCACGACGGCGCCCGAGGTGGTCGGCGCACCGTACGCGGACGCCGACGACACCCCGTATCTACCGATGTTCCGCCAGCCGGTCCTGGTCTTCGAGGCGGCGAAGGAGACCCTGACCACCGCGCACGGCCGTGCGGTCTCCCGGTCGCTGCGGACGGCCGTGTTCACCTCCGACCTGTTCGCCACGGGCAATGACCGTGCCAACCGGGCGGCGGTACGCGCCGTGGGCAAGGACCGGCTCGACCTGGTGGGGATGGCCGTATTCGGTCCCCGCAACGCGGTCGACAAGGTGCTGAAGGGCGCCCGCATGCACCCCTGACCCGCCGCACCGCCCCCGCGGCTCGCCGCGGGAATCGGGCGGCGACCGCCTCGGCGCAGCGGGGAAGCAGGCGGGCGGTCGAGCAGGTGCCGGTGCCACGGGCAACGGTGCCCGCCGTCGGACGTGCGCGTCCACGGCCGGCACGCGACATCAGGGCCGCTGGAGCGCGGGGGACCGGCGGACGGAGCGAGGCCCCCGGTGTGAGCCGGGTCGTTCACGCCGGCTGGGTGCGGATCGCGGACAGCGCGCGTTGCGGGTCGCGTGATCGTGCGCGACCGGTGGCCGGCGGTTTCCGAAGGGTTCCGTTCTGGTGCCGGGTTCGGTTCTGGTGCCGGGTTCCGGTCGGCGCTGGGTGAGGGGCGGCGGGGCGGGGCCTGCCGCGTGGCGGGTGTCCCAGGGCTCACCGATGGAGGGAGAGCGGTGGAGGGAACCGGCCTCGGCGGGCGCCGGGGTCCTTCGCGTCGTCGGGACCGGATCGCCGATAGGGGTTCCGGCGGGCTTGCCGCCGTGCTCGGGCGGTGGCACCAGAGCCCCGGACGGCTCCGGTCCCGGGGGCCGGTCCCGGGGTGCCCGTGACGGCTCGCCGGCGGGGTGTGCGGCGTACCCTGCTACAAGGCGCCCGGAGCGGCCGCCGCCGGCGTGGAGCGCGCCCGGATGTGCGCCGGCCGGCCGGTAGCGGCGGCTGTCCCCGTCCCCAACCGTTGGAAGGTCTTGTGGAGCGAAAGCACCTGGAGTACTTCCTCGCGATAGCGAGCCACGGGAGCTTCACCAGCGCCGCGAGCTCACTGCGGATCGCACAGCCGTCGCTCTCCTACGCCATCAACGTTCTGGAACGGGAGGTCGGGTCGCCGCTCTTCCGCCGCGTCGGCCGCGGGGCGGTGCTGACGCCGCTGGGGGAGGCGCTGCTCGCGCCCGCCCGGCAGGTGATCGACGACTTCGCGCTCGTGCGGAGCGCGGCACGGCAGGTGACCGGGCTCGTCTCGGGACGGATCGACATCGTCGCGGCCACCACCCTGGCCGTCGATCCGCTCGCGTCCTTCGTGGGCGCCTTCCGGCGCCGGCATCCCGGGGTGAGGTTCAACATCGTCGACGCGGAGAGCGCCGCCGCGGTCGTCGACGTCGTCCGGCGGGGCCAGTGCGAGGTGGGACTCACCGAGCACGGCACCCCCGCCGCCGGGATGCACCTTCTCGACCTGCCCGAACAGGACGTCTTGGCGGTGCTGCCGCCCACCGCCGATACGCCCGAGGACCCGCTCCGGCCGGAGGAGCTCGCGGACCTCGACTTCGTCACGACGCCGAGCGGCAGCACCACCAGGAGCGCGCTCGACAATGCGCTGAGCCTCGCCGGGGCGTCCCCGCGGATCGCCGTCGAGACGACGCACCGTGCCGCGATCGTGTCGCTGGTCCTCGGCGGAGCCGGGGCGGCGCTGCTGCCGCGGCGGCTGGCCTGGGAGGCCGGCCGGCTCGGGGCCGTGGTCGTCGCCCTCAGCCCGCCGCTGACCCGCCGGGGCGTCCTCGTCTGGCCGCCCGATGTGCTCTCGCCGGCGGCCCAGGCGTTCATCGACCTCGTGCGGGCCTGGCCCCGCGACGGCGGCGACCCGGACCCGGACTCCGGCTCCGACCCGGACCCCGACCTGGATCCGGACCACGACCCCGCTCGGGATCCGGACCCGGCCCCGGACCCAGGGCCGGATGGGGGCGCCGGCTAGGCGTCCGCGGCGCCGCGGAACACGGCTAGGCGTCCCGGGCGCAGCGGAAGCCGGTGTTCCCCATCGATGAGTCGGGGGCGATCCCCTGGCGGGCGCTGACGCGGTAGCGGCGGCAGTAGGAGTCGTGGCACAGGTAGGAGCCGCCCCGTGCGCTGCGGCGGGTCCCCCCTGCGGGGTCCGGCGAGCCGCCCGCGGAGAACCGGTCGCGGCACCACTCCCACACGTTGCCGGTCGTGTTGTACAGCCCGAAGCCGTTGGGCGGGAACGCGCGGGCGGGACACGTGCCGTACCAGCCGTCGTCGCGGGTGTTCTCCGCGGGGAACGTCCCCTGCCACACGTTCATCCGGTGCTCCCCGCCGGGCTCGCGCTCGTCGCCCCACGGGTACGCGCACTGCTCCAGCCCGCCGCGCGCCGCGAACTCCCATTCGGCCTCCGTGGGCAGCCGCAGGCCCGCCCAGGCGCAGTACGCTTCGGCGTCGTTCCAGGACACGTGGACCACCGGATGGTCGGCGAGGCCGTCCAGGTCCGACCGCGGCCCCGCGGGACGGCGCCAGCTCGCGTCCTCCACCTGGCGCCACCACGGCGCCGCCGCCACGCCGCGGGTGGGCGGGAAGTCGTCGGGGAGCAGCCCGCCGAAGACGAAGGACCACCCGAACCGCTCCGCCTCCGTCCGGTACCCGGTGGCGTCGGCGAACTCCGCGAACTCCGCGTTGGTCACCGCCGCCGGGCTGATCCGGAACGGGGCGATCCGCACCCGCCGGACGGGCCCCTCGCCGTCCTCGGGGTAGGCGCGGGCATCGGCGCTGCCCATGAGGAACTCGCCGCCTGCGAGCGGCACGAGCCCGTCGGGTCCGCCCGCAGCGGACGCGGTGGCGCCGGCGGGGGGCGCCAGGGCGGGGGCGCCCCGCCGGTCGGCCGACGGGGCACAGCACCCGCCGCGCGGGCGCTGCCGCTCGTCAGTCATGGGCGGCCCTGAACCGTTCGCGGTCGTCCTCGCTCCGCGAGTCGCTGCACTGGTCGTCGGCGAGGTCGAGGCGCAGCCGGTGCAGCCGCCCGGTGAACGCGTTGTCGGCGGTGGGGTAGTCGTCGGTCACCGGTGAGGCGCGGTCGACCCCGATGTCGAAGGTCTCGTCGAAGGCGAAGTAGTAGGGGATGGTGGCCTCCACCCGGCCGGCGGCGGTCTCCACCCCGTCGGCCAGGAGCGTGACGGTTCCCCCCTTGCCGACGCCCCCGCCGTCGTAGCCGAAGTCCAGTCGGATCTCGTGCGGTCCGGGCGTCAGGACGCCGCCGCCCGACACCTTGTCCACCCGCAGGCCGAAGTAGTTGTAGGCGTAGGCGGGCCGTCCCTCGTGGACGTACAGCGACCAGCCGCCGAAGCGGCCCCCCTGCGCGACGATCACCCCCTCGCCGCCCCCCGGAGGCACGTCGACGATCGCGGTGATCGTGTGCGAGCGGTTCTTCACGTTCGGCGCGGTCTCCTCGGTGAGCCGCAGACCGGGGCCGTGGAAGGTCACCGTGGGGCGGTCGCCGAACAGGTCGAGCCGGCCCGCCTCCTTCGGGTTCTCCCGCTCGGTCATCCGGTCGTCCAGCGGGAACACGCTGTACTTGGCGGCCTCGATGAGGAACAGCTGCCGGAGCTGGTGCAGCCTGCCGGGGTGCTCGGCGGAGATGTCGCGGGCCTGCGTCCAGTCGACGCCGGTGTCGTACAGCTCCCAGACGTCGTCGTCGAAGTAGCGGCGCCCGGTCTGCACCATCTCCCAGGGCGTTCCGTGCCGGGTGACCGCCATCCAGCCGTCGTGGTAGATGCCGCGGTTGCCCACCATCTCGAAGTACTGGAGGCGCCGGCGGTCGGGCGCTCCGACGTCGTTGAAGCTGTAGAGCATGCTGGTGCCCTCGATGGCCTGCTGGGCGATCCCGTCCACCGCGTCGGGCGCGGGGATGCCGGCGGCCTCCAGGATCGTCGGCATCACGTCGATGACGTGGTGGAACTGGTGGCGGATCCCGCCGCGCTCGCCGATGCCGTTCGGCCAGTGCACCACCATCCCGTCGCGCGTCCCCCCGAGGTGCGAGGCGACCTGCTTGGTCCACGGGTAGGGGGTGTTCATCGCCAGGGCCCACCCGGCCGGGTAGTGGGCGTGGGTCGTCGCGTCGCCGAGCGCGTCGGCGTGGGCGTTGATGAACTCGGCGGAGTCGGGGATCCCGCTGGCGATGCGGTGCTCGTTGAGGGTTCCGCCCAGGCCGCCCTCCCCCGAGGCCCCGTTGTCGCCGAGGACGTAGACGAACAGCGTGTCCTCCAGGGCCCCGGCCTCGGTCAGCGCGTCGACCAGCCGCCCCACCTGGACATCGGTGTGCTCGGCGAACCCGGCGTAGAGCTCCATCAGCGATGCCGCGGCCCTGCGCTCCTCCTCGGAGAGCTCGTCCCAGTGCGGTACGCCGTCGACCCACGGGGCGAGTTCGGCGCCCTCCGGCACGACGCCGAGCTCCATCTGGCGCCGGATGGTGATCTCCCGCTGCCGGTCCCACCCGTGGTCGAACCGGCCCTTGTACTTGTCCCGGTAGGCCCGGGGCACGTGGTAGGGCGCGTGTGTGGCGCCGAACGGGAGGTAGAGGAAGAAGGGGGAGTCGGGCTTGAGGCTCCGCTGGGTGTTCAGCCAGCCGATCGCCTGGTCGACGAGGTCCTCGGAGAGGTGGTAGCCGTCCTCGGGCCGCTTCTCGGGCTCGATCGGCGTGGTCCCGTCGAACAGCACCGGGTACCAGTGGTTCATCTCGGCGCACAGGAAGCCGTAGAACTTCTCGAAGCCCTCGCCGGTGGGCCAGCGGTCGAACGGGCCGGCCGGGCTCACGTCGCGCGCGGGCGTCTGGTGCCATTTGCCGAACGCGGCCGTGCTGTAGCCGTTGGCGCGCAGGATCTGGGCGAGGGTCGCCGCGCTGCGCGGCCGGATGCCGGAGTACCCGGGTGCCGCACTGGCCATCTCCGTCGTGACGCCCATCCCCACCGAGTGGTGGTTGCGGCCGGTGAGCAGGGACTGGCGGGTGGGCGAGCACAGCGAGGTGACGTGGAAGCGCGTGTACCGGAGGCCGCCGCCGGCCAGCCTGTCGGCGGCGGGCATCTCGCAGGGCCCGCCGAACGTGCTGGGCGCTCCGAAGCCCATGTCGTCGAGGAGGACGAGCACGACGTTCGGGGCGCCGGCCGGGGGCCGCGGCGGTTCGGACGGGCGGTGGGGCGGGTCCTGGTCGCGCGCGTCGATCGACGTCGCCGGCGGGCGGGGCGGGTCCCCGATCGGCAGGCTGGACCTGTTCACCTGCTGTTCGGCCATCGAGGGGTCTCCTTTTCGGACTCGCTCGCCCGGTGCGTGGGGGACCGGGCCTCTTCGCTGATCGGCGGATGCTTCGGGGCCCGCTCCCGGCGGCGGCACCCGGGCCGCGGCCGTGCCATCGCCGGACGGGCGGCGGCACG